>JAQTZZ010000005.1 GCA_028687545.1 Candidatus Wallbacteria bacterium | reverse complement strand
GCTGGAAAATGGAGCAGACCTGGTGGTCTCCGACCTTTCCGAGATCAGTGTAGGGTCCCTTGACAGCTGGTTCAGCCGTGAATCAAGCCCGATCCATTAGTGGACTGTAACTTTAAATTGTAAAGCATGAATCTTCAAGATACATTATTCGCATCTATCCTTGCAGACAAGAGGAAGTTTGTCTTCTTTCTGGATTATGACGGCACTCTGTCTCCTATCGAAACAAAACCTCCGGCCATGATTCAACCGCTGATGAAGCAGGTTCTTGAAGTAATAATGAAGGATTTCCAGGTGATCATACTCAGCGGCAGATCCCAGGAAGACCTCAGAAACCTGATCGGAATCGAGAATCTGTTTTACGCAGGGAATTACGGGATAGAATTATCAGGCCCGCAAGGTTTTTCCAGGGTGAATCAGGCAGCTGAAAAAATCATTCCCTGGACTTCAGGCATGCTTTTCTCCCTCAGGCAGAAACTGGGAAATATTCCAGATCTGGTGATTGAAGACAGAATTTACGACATAGTGCTGCATTACGGATCTGTCGCAGACGAAGCAGTAAGGAATAAAATCGTGGAAGTGATGCATGCAGCTTCGAATCATCTGCTGCTCTTTGGCAGCACCTCAGGCGAAATCCTGCCAGAGGAATGGGACAAGGGGAAAGCTGTTACCTGGTTGATGGATATTTTCGGATTTTCAGAGGAGACTAATGCCTGTATTTTCATAGGAGATGGCCTGGCTGACGAACCGGCTTTTGAGGCTGTAGCAGGGATTGGCTATGGGATACTTGTGGCTGAGAACGACAGGCCTACTAAAGCCGGATATCGGCTTTCCAGTCCGGATGAGGTCAGATGTTTTCTGGATCAATTCAAACTTTATTTCTGCAAGATGCCTTCCAGAGATTTACCTACCAAATCTATCACTTCAGGACCATTCTGATATAGATACTGGGACTCCCTGCCAACCGACTGCCTTACTTTCTTCCACAGGTTCGTTGCTTCTTCACCCTTTTTTGTTTCCAGGGATGTCTGCCCGTCAGGGGAGATATAGATCAGATTCACGCTGTCATTCTGTTCCAGCTGGACAATCATGAGGGAGCCGTCATCCTCCCTGCTGTATACATAGGCCTTGGAATTCAGGACTTCCTCCTTGATCAACTCCAGGAGCTTATTGATGATCACCTTCGGATTGCGGTTGAATCTGGCGAGCTCCCTGGTGTAATCATAATGCTGTTCCAGATTCAGTTTGAAATCACGCAGGTTTCCGCTGTCCTGCATAAAAGACTTGGTCTTGAGAAAGGATGTGCTTACCCCCAGGTTGAGATTGATGCCCAGGCTCACGTTAAGGGAAAGATTCGGGTTGAATTCTGACAGCCTGAGTTCAGTCCATAAACTGTAAGGAACTTTTTTCCCGGAAATCTTTTTCATCGCGTTCTGCACCATTCCGAACATACCCTTTACCTTAGTGTTGACAGTGTCGCCGTTCTGGAGATTCGCCTGATGCAGCAAGCTCTCGGAAAAAGACAGGGCTTCTCCGAAAAATTCCCTGCAGAGCTTGAGATCCAGCAGGAATACGTATGTCTGCTTCACTGCCAGGACATTCATCAGCTCAGCATAATCTCCTTCCGCAGCCCCTGTTTTTTTTGCTTCTTCAATCAAGGCTTTGATGAAGGGATGATTGAGATTGTCATGCAGCTTGAATCCAGGGGTGATTATAAGGCTCGCTCCTTTGGCTTTCATGTTCGCATCGAACCGAAAAACCAGACTAAGATCCAATGACCCGGATTCGTCTGGCTGGAAAGAGGGAGTGAAGCTTATCTGTCCCAGCAATGCAGAAAGTTTCAAGACTGAAAACTCCCCGCTCAGGCCGCCAGTCAGGGACACCCAGTATTTGTCCTGCGACGCGCCTGTCATGTCGTTGAGCATGGTTTTGCCGTTCATGATTCCCCCTGCGATTCCCATGTTCATGGTGCCGGAAATATTGAGGGCTGAACCGCTGACACCTGCTATGCTTGGGCTGTTGCTGTCGTCTGTAAGCCCGAGCTGTCCATTGATCCCCCCACTGAGGTTCAATGAACCTCCCAGGGAAACTGACGTAGCAGTCAGGTAATTTTTAAGGTCAACGTCTGTAAGCTTGGCGATGATGGAACTGATCACCGGCTTCACCAGCCCGGCTCCAGTCCAGTCCAGCATCTTATCCGCGATCAGGACACCTTCGGCCTTGAGGTCATCAGTATACGGCTTGCTGAAAACATAGGTCTGTCCGATGCCGGCTTTGACATTAAGCGCTCCGCTGACAGTGGCAGAGGCTCCGGCACTGATGTTCTGGTCAAAGGCTTCGATCTTGAAAGGCTCGAGCTTTGGTCCGAGACTCGCGGACAGTGAGATTGCCCCGGACGGGGAAACTGAAGAAACCACCGTGTCGGCGGAACTGTTTTCAGGGTCGCTCGTGACATAGCAAATGGACACCGAATATGCAGGCTGGAAAGCGATGTTGACGTCTGCGAGCAGCACGGATCCTCCGGTACCGACCGTGCCTCCAACAGTCGCGACATAGTTGCAGCAATAAACACTGGCCAGCAGTCTGGATGTCAGTATCAGGAGCATTAAAACAATGAATTTCATGTTAACCCCGCAGTCCAATTTGTTCTTATCAATAAATATAGACGGGAATAGTCTTCTTTCGAGCAAATATACTGTAAATGAATTGTTACAGAATAGTCCCGGCTATATTCATAATCCAATTTTACCTGACAAGAGAAAAAAAAGAAGCATCATTCTGATTCATTTTGCTTCATCCTGCTTCAATGGATTTTTTCAGGACTTTTGATATAATATTTCCATCTTGTACTAAAGACTTGCCAGGGGAAACGTGAAAAGTTTACTCTGCTTTTTTTCAAGCGTTCTGATGTTAATTTTGCTTGTTGACGGATGCGGGAAACAGACAGAATCCACTGTCGGTTCTGCAATAAAAACAGTCCCCATTGGCACTGCAGAGTCACAGACCGCTAAACCCGACTCCTCCCCTTCCTATGGCGACACTCTGGTCATGCATCTGGCCTGCAGCCCGCAGACCCTGAATCCGATCCTCTGCGCTGACGGAGATTCGCTCACTGTCATCAGCCTGCTGTTCAACGGACTGGTTAAATATGACGACAATCTGAAACTGACAGGCGATCTGGCTGAAACCTGGGAAGTTTCTACAGACGAACTGAGCGTCACTTTCCACCTTAGGAAAGGTGTGAAATGGCAAGACGGCGAACCGTTCGACGCAGACGACGTGAAATTCAATTATGAAAAACTGATGGATCCTGCTGTCCAGACAATTTCAAGGGATGCTTTCTCCTTCGTTTCCACTCTGGAAATTCCGGATAAATTTACTGTTAAAGTGATCAACAGGGAGAAAAACTCCTCTCTGGTCAGCGCCTGGGGTCAGGGCCTGGTCCCCAGGCATCTGTATGAAAAAGATGACTTCAACAATTCGAATTACAATAGATTCCCGGTCGGCACAGGCCCGTTCAAACTGACAGACTGGAAACCCGATGAACAGATCATTCTTCAGGCTAATGACGACTATTTTCTGGGCCGTCCTTTCCTGAACCGAATCAAATTCAAGCTTCTTTCTACCGCGATCCCGGCTTTCAGCATGCTGCTCAAGGGAGAAATTGATCTGATGACCATCACCCTTGATCAATATGAGACTCATTACAAGGAAAAAGAGTTCAACGACAAATTCAGCATTTACCTCAATCCCTCCCCTTTCAGGTTTGTCTGCATCAGTTATAATCTTTTGCGACCTTATTTTTCAGACAAGAAAGTCAGAAAAGCTGTGACCATGTGCATTGACAGAGAGAAAATCATCAGGGAAGTAAGGCATGGTCATGGTGTTACAGTTTCCGGACCATTCGCTCCAGGATTCTGGGCCAATGACGACAGCATCAGACCGCTGCCGTTCTCCACGGTTGAGGCTGCGGTTCTCTTGAAAGAGGCTGGCTGGACTGATAGTGACGGAGACGGGATCCTGGAAAAGGACGGGGTTAAATTTCAATTCACGATCCAGACCATCAACCCCAACACAGCAATGAAATACCTGATGGAAATCGTACAGAACGGACTCGCCCAGGCAGGGATCAAAATGACCCCTGAATACCCTGATTATGCCACCCTGATGACCAGGCTCCAGAATCAGGAGCTGGACGCGCTGCTGCTGGGCTGGCAATGGCCGGCAGACCCTGATCCTTACATGAACTGGCATTCCTCGCAGATTCCAGACCCCAAGAAAGGGAAAGCAGGGTCAAATTATTTCTGTTTTAAAGATGATGAAGCTGACCGGATCATGGATCAGCTGCGGAAAACGCTTGATTTCGAAACCAGGAAAAATCTTCTGCACCGATTCCATGCAATACTGCACGAGGAGCAGCCCTGCACCTTCCTCTATCCTTATGAAAACGTCGAAGCGATCTCCAAGAGGTTCCAGGGGATCGTTCAATCGCCCTGGGGACTTCTTTCAAATTCGGAACGTTTCTATGTGCCGATGGGACTGCAGAAATATCAGTAATCTATTCCCTTTTCCAGTGAAAGGTAATGCCAGATATCCATGTCTTCAGGAATATCCTGGCCGTGAGTACCTTTGCCTGTCAGAGGGTCGGAATGGGCTCCGTGATCCGGGGCGAACAGGATCGCCCGGTTGCATAGCTTCCAGTGCTGATTTGCAGCCCGGGCAAGACGCAGAAAGGATGCAGTGTGATTCTTCACCGCCTGAATTGACTGTTCTGAAACCGGCGTTGTGGCATGCAGCGAGTCATCGAATTCCTGGTTGTAGGCAAGTATAAAATCATGATGATTGCGCTCGATCAGGTAGAGCGCCCGCTCGATCACCTGGCTGTCAGATTCCTCGGAAAAATAATCCAGTTCCCGCTCCCTGAAGATCAGGTCAATGCTGCTGTTTTTCACTGCCACGATCGCCACCCTCTTCCCTGCTCTGATCAGAGCATCGAACAAAGTATCGCATTTCAGGACCGGTTTGTGATAAACGGACAATCCATGCTCTTCGGGTGAAGTGCCTGTGAACATCGTGGCGAAACAGACTGGGGTCACGGGGGGGAAAGCTGCTCTTAGCGGAAGTTCGATCGGTGCAGCAGCTTTTATTTCTTTGAAAACAGCCGGACAGTATCCGAAAAGAAATGAACCGACTGCGTCTGGGGCATAGATCAGACAGCGTTCAATACAGAGTGTGCACTCGTTTTCAAGAGCCAGTACTTCGCCTGGAATATAATCAGACGATTGTTCAGGCAGTCTGATCCCGAAAAGGTGGCAGATCAGCGGAGTGATCACCCTGATGTCAGGCTTGAAATCACTCCAAGCCTTCACATTCCCACTCCATCAGAAATCTCTCCAGGAAAACTTTCATGAAGCGATGCCGTTCAGCCGCAATTTTCCGGCCAGTGTCTGTATTCATCCTGTCCTTGAGCAGCAGCAGTTTTTCGTGAAAATGATTGATTGAGGTTCCCCTGCTTTTTTTGTACTGCTCAAAATTTTCATGAAAGACCGGCTTCAGTTCAGGATCATAGATCAGGGAGCCCATGTATCCTCCGTAAGCGAATGTCCTGGCGATCCCGATTGCGCCAAGGGCATCCAGCCGGTCGGCATCCTGGACAATCCTGCCCTCAAGAGACTTGATTTTGTTTTCTACACCCGCTCCTCTGAAGGAAATGTTTTTAAGAATATCTATTACTGATTCAATTACTTCAGGGGTCACTTTATTTTTAATCAGCCAGTGCTTTGAAAGTTCAACTCCCAGAGAATCATCTCCCTCATGGAATTTCCAGTCAGCAATATCGTGGAGAAGCGATGCCAGCTCTATTATGAATCTGTCGGGGTTGTCCTCTTCACCGGCTATTTTCAGCGCAAGTGTGGCTACTCTTACCGAATGATGAAAATCATGACCTGTAGGATCAGGGAGCAGTCTTTTCCTGACGAATTCCCTGGTCTTTCGGATTATCGAACTCTGGAAATCTATTTTATTTTCTACAGACATAAACAAATGCTGGCGGAAAATTTCTCCAGACCACCCTGCTCCTTTCCACGGTATTGAACTTCTCACAAAGCATTTCTCTGAATCTTGTACCTGCAGGCATCAGATGAAACGGCAGATAGGAAAAAGTCACGAATCTTCCGGCAGGTTTCAAAGCAGCGACAGTGGCATTAAGAAGCTGCTCCTGGAGCTTACGTCCAAAAGCTGTCCAGGGGAGGCCGGATACAATGCAGTCGCACTCTTTCAAGCCGTGTTTTTCCAGATAATTCGACACATGCGCCGCTGAGTCGCAGTATACACAGCAGTCAGGGCAGCGCTCCCGGGTTTTCTGGTAAAAATAGGGGTTGATTTCCAGTGCGAAAAACAATGCTCCAGGATTGATTTTTCTCTGAATGCACTCCGTAAAAACTCCAGTGCCTGTGCCAAATTCCACCACAGTCCCGGCGCTTTCGAGTTCGGCCGAACTTGTCACCAGGTCGGCCAGCTCCCGCGAAGATGGGGAAACCGCTCCGGTGTCCCTGCAGTTTTTCAGGAATTGCTTGAAAAATGCCCACATATCGGAATTCTATCGCACCCTTTATAAAATATCCAGGTATTACTTTTTAGGTTCAGTCACTACCAGTTCCGGATAATACTGCTTCCATTCCGAGGTGCCGCCCTTGTAGTCCATTACATTGGTATAGCCGAGCTTTACAAGATTCCTGAATGCGACAGTGCTTGAGCCGCAGATATATCCCATGCAGTAGACAATTATCTTGGCGTCTTTTTTCGGCAGGATTGTCGCTGCCAGTGTTTCTATGCTGTCAAGGGGCAGATTGACAGCTCCCTTGATATGCTCGATCTGGAACTGTTCAGGAGCGAGCACGTCCAAGACGGTCAGCTCATTGGTATCGATTCTGGATTTGAGATATTCCTTGAGTATGAATTTCACGCCATCCTTCTCGTACACGAAATTCTTGAGATGGGGATAGGCATCTTCCTTCAGCGTTTTAACGCAGCCTTCGCAGCAGACATTGATGATGCGTCCGTCGGACACAACATTGAGCCCGGGCTTCACTTTGTTTCCAAGCATCACTGGGCAAAGCTCATTGTCGATCGGCATGTCCTTGCTGACTGTCTTGGCAGCTCCGATTGTTCCAACAGCCAGATCGGCTTTGATTGTATTTTCATTCGTCTCAGCAGCCATAGCAGTATTCTCCACCGTATCGGCAAACAAAGGGATCAGTGAAAACGTAAAGAGAGCAAGCAGAATAATCATTGTTCCTTTCACATGCACCTCCTGGAATTAAAATTCAGATAAGATAGATATTGCCACAATGCCCTTAAAAAATCAAGAGAACAATCTCATCGCTTCTGCAGCTTCACGCATCCAACAGGACAGGCAGCTGCGCATAACCCGCAGCCGTAGCATTCTTCGAAATCAACCGCCAGTTTTCCGTCCTTGATTTTCCGCGCCCCGAAGTAGCAGAATTCTACGCAAATCCCACAGTCTGTACAGCTACCCTGATCAGTTTCCTGGATCAGGCTGCCCTTGTCGCAGGGTTCTTCCCTGTTCAAGAAATATCCGCAGCAGTCGGCACAGCAGAAGCAGATGCCTTCGACCACCTCCTTGTGCTTAGGATCGCGGAATGGTCTGGCTACGAGATGTTTCAGAGCGGCATGCTGCATCAGTTCGTCCACTTCAGCCTTGCTGAGCACCCGGCGCCCGTCCTTGCCCGAGCCTTTGGAATCAGATGAAAAGATCAGGCAGACATCCATGCGGGACTGACTGCATTTCCCCTTGCCTTTCCTGCAGCCGCAGACCATCACTTCAAAGCATTTCTGTTTGGAAATCAGTGCAGCTGCTTCTTCCATTGCAGCAACATAATGCATGTTGAATTTTTCAGACATTTTCCCTCCAGATTGATTGGTTTAATTCTACATCAACCTTTATTAATCTTAACCTCCGCTGGGATGAACGGCCATTCATCCCAATAATTAAAATAATGTTATCAGCATCACCCCGGCCAGCATCAGGGCTGAGCCGAACAGTCTTTCCTTCAACCCGCCTTCCTTGAAGATCAGGCTCCCTGCCAGCACCACCAGCACTATGCTGGTGCGTTTGATGGAGATCACATAAGCCGCCAGTGTCATTGAAACCGCGGTCATCTGGCAGATCAGCATCAAGCTGTGGCTGATACCAGCCAGGGCCAGACTGCCAAAATTCTTCCCGGTTCTGCCGAAACAACCGTGACAATGCAAAATCGGGAGCATGCTCAGGATTACAAACAGGCAGGAACTGAAAGACCAAAAAAAAGGAGAAGAATTAAGAATGCCCATTTTGTCGAAATTGGCGGAAATACTCCAGATGAAGGCTACTATTGCCATATAGCGGGCTCCCCTGTTGTATAGCAAAGCCTTGAAAGGAGCCATAAATCCGGTTTTTCCTTTCTCCAGCTGCAGAAAATAAGAACCTGCGGTGATAAAAAATATTCCCAGAACTCCTCTTTGGCCTGGAAATTCGCCCAGGATCAGCGGCGAAGTCAGCAGCATGAAGACAGGAGTAAAAGCAACCAGAGGCACACAGATCGAGATGTCGGTACTGTGCATGGCCTTCATATAGAGGATTGTGGCTGCAGTGTTCGCAATTCCGCTCACCAGCAGTGCCGGGAAAAATGCGGGACAGATCACTGGGATGCCGGAGAAGCAAAGGGCAAGAGAAAGCAGCGGGAGCGCGAACAGCCAGGTTGTGAAGGAAACCAGGTATTCATCTGCTGAATCCAGGCCAATTCTACTGAAAACATCCTTTCCAGCAGAAAAAACCGCAGTGGCAGCAGCGAATAAAATCCAGTTTCCAGGCATTAAAACATTGTCTAGTTAGGCTGATCCATTCTGCATGGATTTTCCTTCACTTGCTTTTATTCAATTCCTTTTCGATTTCAGCGATTACACCTTCCCTTGGTGCATCATAGCCCCAATCCCTGCGCCTGCCATTGATGAACAATGCCCGCTCAGTTCCATATTTCAGGTATGTCTCAGGATCACCTGCGCAGTATTCCTTGAACACCACCCTGGGAACGAATTCCGCGCAGACCCCGCGCACAGTGAAAAGCTCGCAGATTGAAGTCATGCACAAAGGATTCCAGATGAGGTCCACAGTCACTTTTTCCGGGACTGGAGTGTATGTATAGGTGATTTCCCGGAACTCCGGATGAGACACAGGCTCGAATTCCTTCAGAAGCAGCACCCGTTCATCCTGCCTGGCCACTTCCTGATAGCCAAGTTTCCGGAAAAAAGCTGCCGGCATGTAAGGGTATTCCATTTCCCAGCCTGTCACGCAGATCCCCATGTATTGCTTCCTGGCTTCTGATTCCAGCGCCTGCATCAACTGCCTTCCCAGACCTGTGCTTTTTTTTCCTGAATTCTTTTCCGGATCATCTGCCACTAAGCAGGTGACAGCCAGCAGGTCTCTGCCTTTGACTCCCCAGGCACCCCGATCAATCGGCAATGCCCGGGAAAAGCCCACAGGTACGCCCTCATCGTTCAAGGCCACCTTGATCACCATGCCCTGAGCGATCTTTTTTCTGAGCCAGTTTTTCTTGATTTCAGCGACCTCCTCAGGTCTCTTCCATTTTTCCCCTGTATAACCACAGCGGGCCACATAATCCAGATGCTGCACATCCATGTCAATGATTTTCATCTCATACCCCCGGCACTTTCTATTACCCATGAACTTTCTGCCCAATCAACCCCGGATAAGGAACAATCTTTTGAATGGAGCTTCTATAGTCTAAAGCGCCGGGACTTAAAACTCAACTTCAACTTTCAATCAGCGAGTCTCTACTGTCGGTTTTTCAATCTCAGACTCATTTTCCTCGCTTTGCCCGGGATTGCTTCCAGAGCCCCGCCGCTTGATGCTCAGATCCCCGCTCATGGAATGGAACTCCTCTTCGCCGGTTAAATCATCGATTTCAGCGTCTCCGCTCATGGTCTGGAAAACATGCCTTTTCCCGATCAGGCTCTGACAGGAGAAATCGCCTGAAACAGAGTGAAATTGCGTTCTTTCAGATTCCATCTCGTCGAATCGCAGGTCTCCGGAAACAGTCTCAAAATCAGAGGACTTACATTTCAGGTTTTTCCCGTTGATCTCTCCGGATACGGTTTTAACCGCCAGCTTGTCAGTCTCAATGTCTTCAAGAGACAGGTCACCGGAAGTAGTGGAAAGGCGGATTTCAGTGCCTTTAAAAGTCAGGCCGTCGAGATTCCCGGATACTGTTTCAGCTGATAGCTGCTCCACTGAAACCGGCAGCTGGAAATCCACATCACCCGATACTGAGTGGAGACTGATGCTTCTGAATTTTTTTTCAGGCAGCCCGATCTCCAGCACGCCTTTGTAACTTCCGATATTTCTGATGAAATTCCCATATTTTTCCGGCTGTCTGATCGAAATTTCCAGCTTCCCACCTGTCTCAGATATCTCGAGCTGCGGGTGATTGTCTTTGCGTGGACCTACTGTTTCAATTTTGAAGGCAACCTGGATTTCGCCGCTTGATGGATAGAAAGTCAAATCTTCAGAAACGCAATTGATGTCGATGCTTTCCACGGTTTCTGCACCGAACAGGCGCCTGTCTTCGAAGTCAGCCCTGGTTTGTGCGTTCCTTTGTTCTCTGTTCGAGGATTCTCTGCCGGCCGCCTTGGCTGAATTTCTGCCGGCTGCCAGAGAAGTGAAAGCAGCTCCTGCCACCCAGGAAAAAATCGTGACGATCACAAGTATAATTACTGTTTTTTTCATATTCCCTCCTGTTATTTTCTGATTATGTCAAGGTTTATCTGGAGATAATCCACTGTCAGTTTGTAAATCAGCCTGGTGATGTACCACATGAAAAGCAGCAGCAGAAGGCCGGTGGTAATAGTACCCAAAGAGACGAAAAATCCGCTCAGGAAGCCCATGATTCCTTCCGGAGGAAACCAGATCGGCCCTGACACCCAGTTGATGGTTGTGAAATGGCTGCCACCAAAAAACAGGAAAAGCATCAGAGTAACTCCAACCACAGGGAAAGCTGCGGAAACCGCCCAGGAGCCAATCAGCAATCCCATCACTGTCAGATAAAAAGGCAGCACTATGAACAGATTGAGCACTCCCAAGCCGGTCAAAGCCAGAATCCCCCTGCAGATCTGATAGAGTGAATAGTTTTCCCTGGCTTCCCTGAGAATCACATTTGCCTGATACTGCCTTCCGATATCAGAAGGATCACCCAGGTTTTCAGCTACCTCTTCTTCGCTTTTGCCTTCAGCCAGGCCGTGCCTGAAATGCTCCTCATAATCATAGAGTATTTCCTTTATTTCGCTCTCAGGCAATCCGCAAAGCTTGCCTGACAGTTTTTTTATAAAATCATCCTTTTTCATTTGTTGCCTCCTTCGATGATTGTGTCGACCTGCTTGATGAATTCCTTCCATTCTCCGATCAGATTTTTAGTGTGTTCATGACCTTTTGGAGTGAGACGGTAGTATTTGCGGGGAGGACCTTCACCGGATTCAGACAGGTAATTTTCAAAATAATTCTCCCGTTTGAGCCTGTTCAACAGCGGATAAATAGTGCCAATGGCGATTTCGATTCTCTTGGAAATCTCCTGCACCAGCTCATAGCCATAGCAGTCCTGCGAAGCCAGCAGGGACAGCACACACATTTCCAGCACTCCTTTTTTGAATTGAATGTTCATTCCTACCTCCAGAACTATTCTCAAAATTTATTCATTCTGAGATTATAATAACGCACGGTATTGTTTATTGCAAGATATTTTTTATTAAACTGTATGTGGCTATAAGTATGAGACGAAAAAATGGTACAGGCTGTTCACAACCAGGTAATAATGGTAAACTCTGACTGTTCATAAACAAATTCTTACCTGGAGGTCAAATGTTCAATATCAAGCAATGCCTGGTACAATCCCTGAAAATCCTGCTCTTCTCCTTCCTTTTCTGCTGGCAGTCCATTCCCTGCCAGGCGGACACGGTTTCGGAAAAAGCCATGTACAAGAAGATCTTCACCAATCTCGATGACGCATCTAAGATTTTTCATTCAACTTTTTTAAGTGCTGTTTCTGATAAAAAAATCCGGGAACTTGTCGATCAGTTTACCTGCAGTCTGGGAAAGTATCAGGACGCGAAAGGCGCTGCAGGCAGCTATATCTTGCGTTTCAAAAAAGGCACAGTTCCCAGCAAAATCAGCCTGAATGAAGAGGGCCTGGTCACCCATCTGACGTTTGAAGCCGCTGAATTTACCAACGACACTCCGGCCGCGATCAGCGCAGGATTGAAAGCACTTCCGGGTTTTACATCCGTGACTATCCTCAAGAACGGACGGGAAAAAATCTTCGAGCTTAACTCTAATCAGCCGCTTGGCATAGGATCTGCCTTCAAGCTGTATGTCCTGAAAGCCATAACCCAGAAAGTGGAAAAGGGCGAACTTTCCTGGAACAAAATCGTGCATTTAACAGACGGTCATATGTCACTGCCGTCAGGAATATTGCAGGACTGGCCGGTCGATACTCCTATCACAGTCCGCACATTATGCAACCTGATGATTTCTCTGAGCGACAACACTGCCACTGACCACCTGCTGTTCCTGGCAGGCAGGGAAAATGTCGAGTCCCTTGCTCCTGAGCGGATCAGGCCGTTTCTTTCCACTCTGGAAATATTCAAGCTGAAGTGGGGTATTTCGAAAGGAGAACTGGATTCTTACATTCAGGCAGACCTGGCCGGCAAGCGGGCATTCCTGGATAAAATTGCCTGTCTGCCAAGAGAGCAGGTCGATTTCGTAAATGAACCCCGGATGATCGACCAGATTGAATGGCTCACCACCACAGATGAACTCTGCAGGATTATCTTTGAATTGAACGGCAATCCTTCTATTTCCATCAACCCCGGACTGGGTGACAGGAAAAAATGGCAGTATATAGGATACAAAGGCGGCTCTGAACCAGGAGTGCTCAATTACACCCACATCCTCAGAAAGGGCCCGAACACTCCTTTCTATTGCATTTCAGCCACAATCAACGATCCCAAAGCTCCGGTCAAAGAAGAAGAGTTCACAGACCTGATCGTCAGGCTGTTTAAATTACTGGAACAGGGGAAAATATAACCTGTCTAATTAATGATGCGCAGGGCATGGCTCAGATTCCTGTAATACCAGGATTTCTCCTCAAAAGGACGGAGAAATACTCCGTCAGGTATGAAACTGCCGTTACAGTCTTTGTGGCCTGAACCTGTACTGTCCAGTATCAGCGGGACACAGTCCGGGGATCTGCCGATCGCGCCTACCCAGATTATCACATGGCAGATCCTTTTGCCTTTGTTGATGTACAGAAGATCGCCGGTACGAAGCTTTTGGACAAGCGGCTGATAAGTTGTTTTTAAGATGCGCTGAATCTGGACTTCCCTGCCCGAATCGTTCTTTGCTGCGACTTTGCTTTCCGCCTGCTGCCTGATGCCGCTGGAGATGGTCACTCCCAGAGCCAGGTTGTATACAAACGAAGTGAAGCAGCTGCAGTCGATTCCCCGGTTGTCCGGAATCCCGGGCTGAGGGTTCCAGTCCGGGATGTGATGATGTCTGTATGGATAACCCTCGAACCTTAGCCCGACCGCAATCACCCGCTCCCGTATCCATTCAGCAGGTTTACACTCCAGGCCTTCCCAAGGGGCGAAGCGCCTGGCTCTCGGACCCCAGCTTCCGTAATGCTTTTTTGTTTCCTGCGTGTACCATTCTTCATAAGGAATGCAGGCTTCGTCCACCGGGTCTCCCCTGCCGCCGGACAGTATGTCAAAGATCAGGTCTGACTCCGGATAACTGAACTCGACTGAATAAGGTGAAACATATCCTGCCCTCTCGACCTGCGGCCTGAGCGATTCCCTGACTGCCACCTCGCCGGTGGAAAAGAAGCAGGACATCAGGAAAATCGGGATAAAGGAATAAAGTTTCATCTGTTTCTGGCATTCCTCAAAGTTATCATACAGGATATCCTGTTTTCTGTCATCATATCTGAAGCCTTGGAATGTCATCTGGCTGAGTCATTCACATTCTTGACTTTGAAGGGTTTTGTGTTGGAAAAGTGTTTGTATCCTATGGCGTTATCGGCTGGCTGTCTTCATCTCCAGAAAAGCGCGGCGCATGCGAATGATTTCGGAATAAACAGTTTCAGGCAGCAGCCCGGATTTTTCGATGTCCAGAAGCGAGCGGAAGAATCCACGCCCGTCCCTGTATTCCGTAAATTTTTTCGCTGATTCCACAGTCATTCCGGGAATCGTCATCAGCTCGAAATCCTCGGCTGCGTTCAGGTTGATGGAAAGAGGCACTTCCTCTGTTCCGAACATCCAGAACCCAAATTTGAAGTCATTATTCTGGATCCAGAGCGCAGGACCGATAGCGCCGGTCAGGCGGGCCGGATTTTTCTTCAGGTCTGAAATCCAGGCTTCCACTATGGCGCAGAAAATTTTCAGGTACAGATCCGTTTTCTCTTCCTTTTCGAAGTAGTAAACCCTGAACGTGTCGGAAAATCTCTTATAGAAACTCAGGGCCTCAGGACAGGTCGTGCTGCAGAAGGAGGCGTTGGCAAATTCGGAGACTGCGGTGTCGCTGTCTTTGGGAAACAGGAAGCAGTATTTCACGATCAGATCCGCGAGCAGCGGAGGAGACACTTCCGGTTTCCTGGTTTCATAGTCTTTCAGCAGCATATGCTTGGCATACATGATCTTGAGATAGACATTGATTTCGGGAGGAATCTTTTTTATCAGGTTATTAACCGTGATCCCTGGATCGAACATCCTGTAGAATCCGATGTCTTCATAATTATTCTTGAGTGTTCCATTCGTTGCCAGCCTGTAGAAAATGCAGGCGCAGAAGCCTTCGCTGGACAGCATCTGCTGGGCGTTCTTGAGCCTTGTCGAGTCAAAATCGCTGCCTGTCCAGTTAAAGGCGAAATTTCGCTTGAGGTCTTTTGTCCCGAGCCGGTCCGCTAATTCAGTCCTGCGGCTGAAAGCGAACAGATTGGCCTTGACCCAGGAATGCCGCTTGAGATTCTGCGACAGGCTGCCGAGATCGTCAAGATAAGTGAAATACTCCCTGCCCGTATGCAGATCAAATCCAGCATAACTTCGCAACTTCTCGTTCTGAGTCAATGCCGCGATCTGTGGCTCGAAATGATCACCCCAGCCTTCGATGAAAGCAATCAGAAAGTCTGTAAGTGCAGGGGTGGTGTGAACAGGCCTGGATGGTTCCCTGGGGAAATAAAATTCCCCGATGTAATAATCGATCAGATGGCCGTTCTCGTGGGCAAAGAGTTTTTCGAAATTGAAAGGGTCATAAGGCATTTCAATGTAAAATGAGGAAGTCTTGTCCAGGGTTTTCCTGCCTTCGCACAGGAAAAAACCGTTTTTGGGGCGGTTCCCGCCTTTGATCAGCAGTATGTAGAGGGGTTCAAGGTAAGGAGGGCACAGCTTTGGGTCTGTAGACTGGCCAGCCATGAAATTCTTGACCAGTTGCCCGATCAGCAGTGAATTTTTGGACATGCCACTATTCAGAACTTTGAGAATTTCGACCAGGGATTTGTCGTCCGCAGGAATTTTTTCCAGGACAGGATATGATTTGTCTGAGGCCTGCTGGAAAACGCACTGATCATTGTCGGTAACAGCTTTCAGGAAAACCACTTTTTCCGGGGGTCCTGCATTCAGCTGCAGGGCTAGAATAATAAAGAACGCACTCAGAATGAATTTCATGTGATCTCCTTCTCCCGCAAGTTCTTTCATTCTCCGCTTTTTTTTGCTCTTACTGACTCCACCAGATCATGATCAGCTTTAAGCGAGGAAAGAAAATCCGACAACTGAAGACTAATCTGAGTGAGCGACGGATCTTCAGGCAGCATTTTTTTTATCGATTCCAGCCTGGCTTCCAGCCTGTGGTATGCGTCGAGGTAGATGTTTCCGACCTTTTCCTTGTTTCCGGCATAGTTGAGTGCCAGGAAGTGCATGGCTTCCTTCAGAAGTTCGCCGTAGGCGTAATTTTCGTCAACTGGATCGATTCCTAGGAGCGATGAGCTGAAGAATTCCCACTGGTCGATCAAATCCAGCCGATTCTCCTTTTTCAGGATCATGAAGGCATTGTATCTGAGATCACCGGATTTAGACTGAACCCAGTCCTGGATCGGGCATGAAATCTCGGCAGTGCGGAAATCTGATCCCAGATATTCGATAAGTTTATCGTCCTCTGCTGTCCGCTTCTGTCCCCTGGTCTCGATCTCCCTGGTGAAGGCTGCTGTCAGGCAGTTGATCACTTCCTGAATGTCCCTGTATTTCAAACCGAGAGCTTTGACCACAGGAATTGTCCTGATGCCTGCAGCTTCTTTCAGACTGTCCCAGTCCGGTTTTTTCGAGCAGTCGAGGAAAAAGGAAGCGGATTGTTTGAGCGCAGCCATCTCCTCTTCATCATCGACAGGGGAAAGGCTGATCAGATTCAGAAAATGATAATTAATCTCAGGATAGTATTCTTTTTTCCCCGCTGTCCCTAAAATCTGCCAGGCTGTTTGCCGCTCACGAAAGACAGGGGAAAAAACTTTTTCCATCCCGTATCTGAAAACCCTTCCCATGTCGGCTACTGCCAGAGCATCGATCACTTCCTGAAGCGAAGCAGGGGGAACCTCAAGGCTCACCAGTCTGGCATAGAGGATATCTCTGGCCAGTTCAAACCTTTCTGTTTTCCCGGCTTTGCATAGATTCAGGGCTGAATCGAGGAGCAGGCTTTTCCAGGAGGAATATTCCATTGTGTCAAGTTTTCCCGCATTTCGCAGCAGCCCGATTTCTTCGGAAGCGGTTCCGGTGCCGAGAGTCTCCGCCACTGTTTCAGCCAGATTGATGCCGGCCGGCTGATTTTTCCAGAGCTGCCGGAAAATGGCGATGGCAGATGCATAATCCTGAATTTCAACCTTTTTTTTCGCCAGTGCCAGTTCAAACAACATAGCCTGGTCGTTGAATTTGATCAGGGAGAACTGCAGACCGCAGTCTCGGAGAATTTTCCGGCATTCGTCAAAACTGCTGTTCCTGATTAGAATTTCAAGCTGCGCGCTGACCGTTTTTCTGACAGCTTCAGAGGTAAGCCCGTGCTGCGGGTAACGGTTGTACATTTTACCGGACAATGCAAGTGACTGGGAAAGATTCCCGTTTTCGATGCAGCGCAGCACTGACTGATACATATTTTCAGGAGTGGGTGTGGTAAGATACCGGAACAGGATAAGTCCTGCTGCGATCAGGACGGTAAAGATGAAGAGAGACTTCGGTGGTATTCGAACTTTCACCGGCGCTGTCTTTCCGGCGTCCTCGATCTTCCGCAGCCGCTCCAGCAATTGTATGAACACATCTGATTTTCTATCCTGCATCACGCGGAAGACTTTGATCTGGTCCGGAATGCCTTTGAAGACGTGGAATCCGATCTCGCTGGATGGGACTTCAGCCCGATTCATGGCCATGAAGACCGCTTCAGTGAAATAAACTTCACCTGCGTCGGTGATGCCTTCCAGCCTGGCTGCAAGATTCACAGGCTCTCCATAAATATCTCCGTCGCGCAGCTCCACTTCGCCGGTATGGATCGAAATCCGCACTGCGATCTGATTTTCCAGCGGCAGCGGGGAATTGTGAACCCGCAGCACTTCCTGCATCATGACCCCGCAGAGCACTGCATTTGTAGGAGATTCGAAAGTGACTAGAAAAGCGTCGCCGATCGTTTTCACCAGACTGCCTTCGAATCTTCTGACAACAGGGAGCAGCAGATTTTCGTGCTTTTCAAGCAGCGCGGTCAGTTCCCCGCGGGTCGATGCCGAAGTGCGAGCAGTGAATCCCTTGATGTCAGTGAACATGATGGTGAGTACCTTGGAGGACATTTTTAAATTATACAGAATATTTTGGAGAAAAACCAGAAAGGCAGGCAGATAAGTCGCATATAGATTCGGTGGGATTCGGTGTACCGGGTCTATACATTTGACAGATATGCTTCGCAGCGGGTCATGATACTGGAAACGGGCCATCCTCGAACTTGCGTTCATGAGAGCTCTTTTGTGAACGGAATCACGGATTGACAAGATGCTGATCGATCTGTTTTTTCAGATATTTCTGCTCGTTTTCATCGTACAAGGGGGTTTCCAGGGTTGAAGCAATATCGGCGATATCAGGGCATTGCATCTGCATCACATCAAATCTGCGTTTGAATTCTTCCACATAAGCCTCATCGTCAAAATACCCCGGGGCTGAGCCACAGACAGCGTAATCCGAAATAGGCCGGTAAAATACCAGCCCGTCAAAACCCTGGGCGTAATTTTCGCCAAGAAAAGCGGCATGATAATCGAGAGCTGTATTGCCGAAAGGAGTATCTTTAAGGGTAAATCCTGCAGGTCTGTTTCCGTTGCAGGAGAAAGCCGCATCCCAGAGACCGTTTGCAACCAGGCAGCAGTTTTTGGGGATTTCCCCGCTGTTTTTGACGAAAGCGCGGGTGGAATTCCAGAGCACATTCGCCACTTTACCCGGCATCAGAAGCTTCAGGATGGCGCAGGTGGATTCTGCATAGCTTTTTCCACCTGAGAGTTCCTTGTCCATGAACAGGCCAACAGCATGGCGTGTATTCATGATCACCAGAAAACGGTCCTTTTTATTGGTTTTGTAAGACAGATTCATCAATTTATCGAAAATCTGGCCTGCCATGATCCGGTCATAGGCGAACCTGGTGATCAGCTCCTGCAGTTTATAGTCCCTGTTTGTCTTGAGATTTTCCCAGTTCCAGGGCATCCCGTCAGGCCAGGCTTCGATTTTTTCACTGTCGCATAGCCTGGAATTCACGATCCAGAGCGTGGTCCAGAAATCGATGATATCGGAACTGGGCCATCCTGGCCAGACCGTGGGTTCCCTGTATACCTTGAGCAGCAGATCGCGGTCATAGGTCTTTGAGGCCATGAAACGGTCCATCAGCGGCTGCTGGGTAATTGACCCGACTTCTGTGAAAATCCCCCTGACCTTTCCGGCAAAGTCCGGGTGTGAAATCAGTCTGGTCAGGAATTCGTACTGGACACTTTCAGTGTGTACGCCCTCCACAAACACCACTATCTGATATTTGTCGAACAGGCTGAGCATGTATTCCACCGGGTCCTGGGAGTTGTTTTTCAGGAATTCCACATAAGGCGCGATTTCGGGTCTGGGCACAGGCGGTTCAGCGATTCCGGCCCAGGAAGCGGAATACAGAAAAATCATGCCTGAGACAAGGCATCCTGAAAAAAATCCTTTGCACTTCGCCTTCATTATCCCCTCCGGTTTTCCTGCTTCTATTGTACCTGGCCCGGCTGAGACTTCCAGTTACATTCCGCTGCAAGATCCACGGGGCCACGATTCGGCTGCAATCCGCCTTCAGGCAGCGGGATCTGCGGCAGGCTTCCTCTCGGGTCAAGCCTGCCATTTTTCCTACATTTCTTTCCTTGAGGCGCATGTCGGAAATTACACTTAATCCGGTTTTCTCAGTAATAATTTCAGCTGTTTTAAAAGCCCTTTTCAAGGGGGAAGTGTAGATCGCCTCGAATGGAGAGAACTGTCGCAAGCCAATTGCGAGGCTTTGAGAAAGTAAAGCATGAATCCCTGATTTCAAAGGTTTTATTCTGTTTTCAGATTAAATAAAATTAAGTATACTGCAATAGGAGGAACTATTTATGTCACAAGTAATTCTTAATGAATTGAAGAAACTATTTAGTCCAATCGGCCTGTTTGTTTTATCTACTATAGGTGAAAACGGTCCTCGCTCGAGATATATGGCGGCACCAATGCGGGAAGACTTGTCTATTTGGGGATCAGCGGCGGCTTCCAGCCGAAAAATCCATGAAATGAAGCAAAATCCGAATGTTTGCTGTGTAACTTGTATTGATCCCAAAAATTGGGGTGCTGCTCATGCTGTAATTACCGGAATTGTTCAACTTTTTTACGATTTGGAAACCAAAAAATCAAATTGGCGGCCTGACTTGAAAAAGCATCTTAAAGGCCCGGAAGATCCTGAATATGTTGTCTATAAAATAACCCCAAAAAGAATTGAATACTATCGCCAGAATACACCCCACCCGGAAGTCATTGAATTAGAATAATACTAAAGAAGTAAGACAGGGACCGTATCTTGACAAATGGCAAGACACGACCCCGGGATCTTCCCAAATGAAATGTTTTTTAAAATGTGTTAACCTGTGTCTAAGCTGCGCATCGCTTGCATAGCTGTTCCGCAGATTCTAATCATTGAGAACCGAATCCATCAGGGAGTTGCACAAAACGTCAAATGTATACAGGCTGTTGACAAAAAGTTCTGGTTATCTATATCCATTATTAACTCAGTATTTTCTGGAGGTAAATAAAATGGGCGGAGAAATTACGGTTGATCTTCCTGAGGAACAAAAATTGCTAATGGTGTGGATACCAGCCGGGAGTTTCGTGATGGGAAGCCCGGAGAATGAACCAGACCGCGGCTTTACTGAAGGTCCGCAGCATCCGGTCAGTATCAGCAGGGGTTTTTATCTGGGAAAATTCCAGGTTACCCAGGCCCAGTGGCTTTCAGTGATGGACACAAATCCCAGCTGCTTTGCAGGCATGGACCTGCCTGTGGAAAACATCAGCTTTGATGATTGCCTTGAATTCATCGAGAACCTCAACCGGATCACAAACAGAGAATTCAGGCTTCCGACCGAAGCCGAATGGGAATATGCCTGCAGAGCCGGCAGCACCAGTGCATACTGCTGGGGAGACTCGATGGACGACGATTACTGCTGGCACGCCGGCAACAGCGACAACCGGACTCACGCCGTGGGAGGGAGGAAACCCAATGCCTGGGGTTTGCATGACATGAGCGGGAATGTCGAGGAATGGTGCCAGGACTGGTTTGGAGAATATTCCGATTCCCCTGCCATTGATCCGGCCGGGCCGGTAGAAGGAATGGGTCGTGTGTTCCGCGGAGGCGGTTTCTGCATGGAAGCTGCCAACTGCCGCTCAGCCGAGCGCGATTACTATCCGCCGGACTTCTTCTGCAATGAACTCGGCCTGCGCCTGATTGCAGAATAAGAAAAGATGGGGTCTGGGCGATCTTTAGTGATTGTCCCAGTCCATTTTTACAGTCCAGTCATATGTCGCTTGCGGGCCAATTCCGTCCTGCATATTGATCTGGTAAAGAGTTTCATAATCCTTGGCGAGAGAAGGAAATCTCTGCTGATAAAATGTGATCCGGATTCCGGCACGCCTGCGGGTCCAAGACCTAACCTAAATCCAGCTTTTAAGCCACATTCTCAGGTAAAATTTCGAACTTTCCAAAGGAAAACCCATCCAGATCGGTAAAAAAAAGATGTAAAAAGCAATCAGTACCGAAAAGTATGCTCCGACAGTAATTTTACCCCAGGGATCGGTTAACAGTGCTTTTAAAAGATAGGCTGTGCCGATTGCCACAAAAATAAATGCAGGAATGGCATGGTAAATAAAGACAACTCTGCCGATAAATGCCCAGGGGATAAAAAGGATTAAAAATGCTCCCAGAATCAGCTGGCTGGTTTGGTCTTTTCGAACTGTCTTCCAGATCAGTGCCGGAACAACCAAAAGCGCAGACCACCAGGCTATTGGGTTGCCAATCCCGTCGACTCCTATAAAACTGCCATTAACATCTTTGAAATACAGCCAGATCGGCCGCAGCAATAAAAACCATGTCCACCATTTTGAACCATAAGGGTGACCTTCCTGGAGATTCAAATTATAAGTCAGGCTTTGCAGATGCCAGTGATAAACATCTGGGATAAAATTCCTAAAACCGAAGTCGAACAGGAAAAAAACAAGGTAAACAACCACTGGAATAAATAACACAAAGAGTGATAAATAAATTACATGACGTCTGAGTGGAATTTTTTTTAACAATGCAACCAAAACAAAAGTAAAGAGTGTTAAACCACCGATATATTTGATCGAGGCAGCCAGTCCCAAAGCTATTCCTGCTAATGGAAGAAAAGGAAAAATCTTTTCCTGGTTTGCATATTTCAGAAAAAAATAAAAAGCTGAAACAATAAAAAAAGCCATGAAAATATCAATCATGCCGGTACGGGAATAAACTAGAAGCATCCCGTCAAAAGTAACGATTGCTGCTGCGAAAATTCCCACGATTTTTCCGCCCAGTTCCCTGGCTAATAAATAAACCAGGGGAATCAAAGCAGTTCCAAAAACAGCAGGCATGAGCCTGGCAGCAAAATATGTATCCCCAAATATTTTTATCGACAATGCGATAATCAGTTTTCCCAATGGCGGATGAACATCAAAAAAATGAATGCCATTTAAATAGTCTCTGGCGAATGTAACAAAATAAATTTCGTCCATAATCTGTTCTTTGATCTGCCCTAAATGATAAAGCCGGGAAAAAAATCCAAAGAGGGTTAAAATCAAAATGACAACCCAGGGGTGATTAATAAAAAACTTTATGATTTTTCGAATTTCTGCTCCCATTTACTTCCAGCTCTATCATGATCAGGATATCAGGGAACACTGAATTCGGTCTATTTAATTTGCAAAGACCGGAATTGAGAATTGGACCGGGTCTATACATTTGACAGAAACATGCAGCAACAAGTCATGCTATCGAAGCCTGACCATCCTCGGGACGACAGCCTGCAGAGTGCGCATAGCCTCACCCAGTTACTCGGAGCTGCCTGTAACCGGTATTTTCCTGGAAAGATTCTATATGGTATTCTTGAGGTGATTTATCGAGCTTAGAAGGTGGGAAATGGGGAATCTTCTGCTGCAGACTGTCATGGAGCGGTTCGATGAATTTGAAGGCATTGCCGCTCCACTGGGTTTTGCGCATGAAATAGTCGATTTCGCACTGCCCTTTTTTCTGGATGGGGCTGAAGCACAGAAACGGCTTTCATTTTACGAAAAGGCTCTGAAGAACAGAAACGGAAGGCGATTTTCCATGCACGGAGTGTTCATGGACATACAGCCTCAAAGCCAGGATCCTTACATCAGGGAGGCATCCAGGAAGCGGATCAGTGAAAACCTGACCTTTGCCGGCCGGCTGGGGATTGACAGGATCGTCTTCCATTCCGGCTACAATCCCCTGATCAAAAATCGGTTTTACGATGACAGCTGGCTTGAAGGCAGCGCTGAATACTGGAAGCTTGCGCTGCAGGAATTCGGCGGCACTATCCTGATCGAGAATATGTTCGATGACAGACCGGATATGCTGCTCAGGCTGATGGAGGACGTAGCCTGCGAAAGGCTGAGGATCTGCCTTGATGTAGGCCACTGCCAATGCTTTTCCAGGATGCCGCTGGAGAAATGGTTCGAGCTGGCCCCCTATATTGATTATTTCCATCTGAACGACAATCGCGGCCAGAGTGACGAGCATCTGTCGGTCGGAGCAGGTTCCATCGACTGGACTACCTTTAACGGCCTGGCGCGTTCGCTCGGCAGCCCGGATGCGCTCCTGGAACTCAGCGATGCCGGGAAAGTCGAGTCTGCTTTGCAATTCATGGAAAAGAACAGGATTTATCCATTATGAACAAAGTTTAATAACGGGTATGTGCCGTGCGCAAACCAGGTCTTATCTGGCCAGGTTGGATATGCCGGACTCATTCCAGTTTCTGTCTATGGTGGTTGCATAATACTGTGCATCGCCCAAATAGCTGTCAGTTGCCAGAAATGGTTCAATACCCCCGAAATGCACAGATACGATCTCATCAATTGCCGGATCGCAATAATCATCTGTGGAACGATAAACTGCAAAGCGGTAATTCTTTGCCGGGTCCAGCGTATCAGGTGGAACGACACGGATTATTTTCTTCTGCATGGAGTGCGCCATGAACACATCCACAGACGGCGGGTTCAAATGCTCCCTTGCAGGCAGAATGGACGGAACCTTGGCCGTAGATTTGAAGAATCCTGCTGCAGCTTCAGACCAGTAATTGTGCTTGACCCAGGAATCGTAACTGAAGAACTGGAAGCCGCTGACAATGTCGAATTTGCGGCAGGCCTCGACAATCGCGGGATGCCTCGACCAGAGGCCTTGCTCGTCCAGGATGTATGAGGCGGGACCGACTGTGAAAAGACGGCCGGCTGCGACTCCTTCCTGAATGAAATCCCTCCAGCATTCGGGGCTTCCTGTTGCCAGCATGCTCTGAAAACCTGCAGCATCGGTCCAGTGATAGTGCATGCCCATCAATATGTCGACATACCCCTTGTTGTACCACAGGGCGCTGTCCTGATACACGGAATAATAGCCGTTCCAGCCGCTCCAGTTATACTTGCCGAGCACTGAAGCGGCGAGTTTGACATGGGGTTTGGACGAAGCCTGGATCGCGGCGTGCATGCCCTTGACAAATTCGTTGACACTGGCGCGCCGCCAGTCGTCCCATGTGGAGTATCCCGAGGGAATTCCCTGGCTTTTGGGGTGTTTGGCGTCATACAGATAACTGCCTGCGCCGCCGTTGTCGGCCAGAGCGGCGATGACCTCGTCAGGAACAGGACCTTCGAGAGTGTACGGGTATTTCTCGATGCTGGAAGTGGTGTATTCGCTCCATCTGACATAGTCCATCTGAATTCCGTCCACGTCGTACTTGTTCACGATCTCCATCAGGACCTTGATCAGGTACTCCCTGACCTCAGGAAGGCCGGGGGAAAGGCTGTACTGAGCCGGCATGGCTTTATTGCCCGAGTCCCGGCAGATCCACTCCGGGTGTTCATTGGCCGGCGAGCCCTTGACTTTCTTGCGGCTTTCGAAGGTGTTGACCCAGGCATAAAGTTCCAGGCCCCGCTTGTGCGCCTCCTGCACGGCGTATTCCAGAGGGTCAAAGCCGGGATCAGCACTCCCGATGTAACTGCCCCAGGGCTCGTAAGATGACGGGAAATAGACAGTGCCGTCCTGACGGACCTGCCAGAGTGCAGCATTCATATTGGCCTTCTTGATGTTGTCCAGTATGCCCCTGATGCGAGCCTTGTTCTGGTCGACTGTATTGTCGGCGCTCAAGGTGTCCCAGGTGCAGATCCAGATGGAACGGAATTCTGTGTTGGAAGCAGCAAAGGATGAACAGCAAAGCAGCAGGAACAGACTCATGCACAACAACTTCATACTTCCCCCACAATTTCTATGAATTTTTGTCCTATCAGTCAGTATTCCAGATATGATCCTGAAACAATTATAACCGCCGGCAGCAGTTTGGTCAACAAGCGGATTGAGGCAGTCCCAGGAACAGGATCAATAAGGTCAAAAGTGAATAAGTTTTCCAGTTCAGCTTGATGCGCATAATGAAATCCTCAAGCTAATAGCCGATAAAGGTTGTATCTTCCCCGATTCCTGATTTGCCATACTCGATGTACATGAATCCGCTCGTGCCCCAGTTTGTCCCATAGGAGTTCTTGATGATCCAGCAGCCCTTGCCGGCAGTATCGTCCCATCCCACTATCATAACTGCGTGATTGTTCCCTGCCCCTGTTTCGTGATTGTAAACACCGCCGGAATAGGCCTGAAACTGATTGTCTGCCGAGACGGTGGTATACAATGGCCCCCACTGCTGAAGAAAGTACTTGATGTCAGCTACCGTATTTTTGACATAAACGTAAGGCTTCGCCCTGAAAGGCCTCTTCAATGACTCGCAGCAGTTTCCCATGGAAGCTGTGTAAGGACAGTCAGCCTCAGAGCAGACGCCCTTTTCAGCCAGCCAGTCTGCGGCGTAAGTATAGCCGCCATCGATTCCGCTCATGTACGGATTGCAGTTGATCAGGTCCTGCTCGGAAATGTCGTAGAGCTTGCCGGTCCTGATGGCCATCGAGGACTCGAAGACGCCGCACATGGCGAAGGCCCAGCAGGTGCCGGCTTTGTCGGTCTGGTCCTTTATCGATGTGACCACGCCCTTGGCTGTCCAGTCGAATCTGCCTCTTGCCGGCATGACAGCATTTTCTGGTGCTGCGACGACTTTTCTGTCTGCTCGGCTTTTGTCAAAGAGAACGCCCGGGATTTCGCTGTTTTCAAAGTCAGGCATGGCTTCAGACGAAACCGTGTAAGTGGCTTTTTCCTCGATACAGGTCTTGACGATGTTCTTGAACAGGGCTTCCTTGGCCCGGATCTTTTCCCTGTCTGCGACCTGGCCGGCCGACATGGCCTGGATTGATATGCTTGCTGCAAATAAACACGCGATTACCAGCTGCGGATAATACTTCATACTCCCTCCTCGCTCTTATACTCGAAACTTCCATGTTCAGGCACTGAATACTCTATAATTTCAATTATGCCGGAATCTTCCAGCTATTCAAGAAATCAGGCGCGGCAAGTTGTTCCAGATGTCGAAAAAGGAAAATAAGAAAAAAGTGTATCAGTATGAGACAGAAAGGATTTTGAGATAATGCACAAAAATCGCTGTTTTCGAAGAAAATCGGTTTCAAGATCCTGGCATGGAAATTGTTAATCCATTTTTATGAACAATGAAAACATTGCAGTCGAAATTCCGGAAGCATTTCTTGAGCAAAGGATTTTCCTGATCCGCGGAAAGAAAGTGCTGCTCGACAGGGACCTTGCTGAAATGTATGAAGTTGAGACGAAAATACTGAATCAGGCGGTAAAACGGAATCAGGAGCGCTTCCCAAAAGACTTTGTGTTTCAACTGAATATGAAGGAAACTGGAATCCCAAGGTCACAATTTGTGACCTTAAACATCGGCATACCACGCTACAAGCCTTATATATTCACGGAAATTAGGGGTGGACTGAAGCTCCCAAACGCCAGATCGGATTCAAGGGAAAGCGACCCTTACTCAGAATCAGGACCTTTTTCCATGATATATTCCCAGGGATGGGGAAGCAGCTCGCTGAGCTTCACTTTTTCCGATTCGGAGATGATCACCTCTGTGTTCCTGTTTTCCCTGCAGATCTGGCTGATCGTCTCCCTGCATTTTCCGCAGGGCGGGATCACCTGATACCTGCCTGTTTTATCGTCAAACCATACCGCGACTATAGCTCTGATTACCTTTTCCCCGCCGGAGATCATGGCCCCGATGGCCTGATACTCCCCGCAGGTTCCGATGCCGCACTGAAAGCCCAGGCAGACGCCGCTGTAAACATTACCTTCCGGGGTGATCAGTGCGGCTCCTACGTCGCCGGTATCCTTGAGACGGACCGGCCTGGACCTGATTATGACATTGATCGCTTCCTGAATCAGTTTTCTGTCTCCTGATGCCAGTTTCATCAAAACCTCCCACAGTTCGAACAGGAAAGACCGCATTCATACAATCTTATCACGTATTTCCGATCATTGCCGGGAATTCAGCCCGTTCAGCCTTATGCTGTCCAGATCTGCAGCGGAGAATGTCCCGCTCTGGTATAGTTTCAGGTACTGTTCACTCAAGCCTTTGCCGAATATCAGGCAGTCGTCGGTGTTGATTGTGATCCTGACTCCATTGTCGAATAAAATTCGGGCAGGAGTGGTGTAATCAGAGGAATAACCAAGCGTGATATTGCTTTCCGGGCAGATGTTGAGCTGCACTGAACGCTCGGCCAGGAAATCCATCACTTTTTCTGACGTGGCTGCTGCTATGCCATGCTGTATTTCAGTCAGGTTCAGGACCTCAACTGCCCTGACAATGTCCTCAGCTGTGCCTGCCTCTCCGACATGCGCCTTGAGTTTGAGCCCTTTTTCCCCGGCCATCCGGTAGATTTCCTTGAAATTCTCAACCAGCCGGGCGAATTCATCCCCATAGAGGTCGATTGATTTGAAATACCCGGTGTCGATGAATTTCTTTACTGCCGGATAAAGTTCGGCAGTGGGCAGACACCGGTTGATGCCTATTTCAGGCCTGAAATCGATCTGAGGAGCGAATTCCTGGTGGAGCTTCCTGATGGCGTCAACGTACCCCTGACAGTTTCCGCCGAAAAATCCGGCATATTTTGAGTCCAGGCTCATCTCCAGTCTGGTCACACCGTCTTCCGCGGCCTGGATAAAAGCCGATTCGAACAGAAGCAGGAGCCCTTCCACATCCCGATAGAGAGGCTTCAGGTGCGTATCGCACCATCCGGCCATTCCGGTCAGGCCGTTGAGACTGGATTCTAGTTTTAAATGCGCGCCTGTTTTCCTGCGGATATAATCCTGGTTCCCGCCGTAAATACCGTGATTGTGGAGATCGCTTTTAGGCACGCTGCGAAGGCCTGAGATATCCCCTGACTCCAGAAATGAAACAAAGGAACGGGTTGTAATCATTTCATAAACTTAAGGCAGAATGGTCCAGGTTGTCAAAACAAAAGTTCATTCTTATCAAACTCTCGATTCAGAGTTCTGGATGGCGATAGGGACCGTGTCTTGACAATTGACAATGACAAGACGCGCTCCAGTAATCTTTATTGACTTCCCAGCTGATACTCTGCCGCCTTTTCCCTCAGGCACAGGTATTTCTTAACAAGTTCTGTCTGCGTCTTTTTTTCGTCGCCGAAGAAGAGCCCATCCTCCTCTGCCAGCAGGGTGAAGTGCTCTTTCAGCATGTTTACGACTAAATCCGCCCGCATGAGCGTTTGTGACGTACAGGATTTGCCGTGCAGGTCGTCTAACAGATCCAGAACATTGGAACGGAAACTTTCCAGCAGATACAGCCTGTGCAGGGAATTACTGCATTCCAATGCCAGCCGCCATCGCTGAATGATGGCGTGATGCCATTGCAGCACAGGTTCCGCTGCCTCCATTGATTTTAACCGGTCAAGTTTGATCTCGTAATGTTTCAGGGCGTATTTCTTCTCTTCACGATATGCTTCCAGCAGCCGGGATCCGTCCAGGCTTTTCTGGCTGCGCAGCAGGAAATCAAAGAAGTTTCGCGTCTCGAATCGCTCGATACCATGAAACAGAGGCGTTGCAAGTCCGTTACTATTGAATTGTTCCCTTGGCTCGAATCGGTACATGTACCCAAAGTCAAAGAGCATAAGCCGCTTGCCGTCATCCAGGATGTTGCCCGGGCAGAAGTCCCATTCGAAGAACCCGCTCAGCTCAAGGTTGACGATGGTGCCGAAGAGCTGATCATAGACCCGGCCGTCGAAGTGCCGGAGATGTTCACCCTCGATCCAGGGCGAGAGAATGACTCCATCGCTGAGGGATGCATATTCCGTTTCCACGATGTGAGTGAACAGCGATGCGTTCGCAGGTGATCTCTTCAGTTCGAAAAAATCACGGCGTCTCTGAATTTCGTTGAGAAATGAAGTCTGACCGTCAGGGTTTTTCACCAGACTTTCCTGCCGTTTGCATTTGAGGGTCCAGAATTGTCCACCCGCCTTGATTTTATAGACATGCGCTGTCAAACCGGAAGAAAATGCTTTAACCACGTGCGGTGAATCAGCCGTAGTGGCACTTAACTGATCCAGAGGAATGGGTAAATTTGCAGCGTTACCGACTTCGATCTGCGCCCCGCCTGCCAGAAAATCCAGCTGTGCCTGCTGTCGCTGTGTTTCAAGATTCATGTCAGCCATAGATTCTATTCATTTTCCCCGGATTAAGCAAAATGTCATTTTTGAAAGAAATGGGGACATGTCGTTCCTAAACTCCTCGCCCAATCCACGACTTGTCCCCATCGGAAGGCGATCAATTTCGGCATGAAGGCTTAAATGATGGTGGAACCCATCTCCAAAAAGCCTGTTCACCCTAAAGAGTAGTGGAATGACAATTGGCGAAACGCGACCCCTTATCAATCCCAAGCTCAAAAATTCCCCTTTGTTCATGAAAGCAACAGTTGAATCCGAGACTGAAAGGATTTTGAGACAATGCGCAACAATCGCTGTTTTCGAAGAAAATCGGTTTCCAGATCCTGGCATGGAAATTGTTAATCCATTTTTATGAACAATGAAAACATTGCAGTCGAAATTCCGGAAGCATTCCTTGAGCAAAGGATTTTCCTGATCCGCGGAAAGAAAGTATTGCTAGACCGGGACCTGGCAATGCTGTATGGCGTTAAGACTAAAGTATTGAACCAGGCTGTCCATAGAAATATCGAGCGATTTCCTGCAGATTTCATGTTTCAGCTTAACAATGATGAAATGAAAAATTGGAAGTCACAATTTGTGACTTCCAAATCGTTGAGATTGGGATTGCGTAAATGTCCTTTTGCTTTCACTGAGCTCGGTATTGCCATGCTGTCGAGTGTACTGATGAGCAGTAGAGCCATCCAGGTCAATATTTCCATTGTGAGGACTTTTGTCAGATTGAGGGAAATCATGTCTACCCATAAAGAGCTCAGGGAACAAATCGAACTGCTGGAGCAGAAATATGACCGGCAGTTCATGGTAGTGTTCGATGCCATCAAGAAACTTCTTGCTCAACCGCCTGGCAGCCGGCGCAAGATTGGATTTACTCCGTAATGCAGGTTTTCGGTGCAGCATCCGGAGCATTTGCTGCAGTCAGGAAAATTGGAAGTCACAAACTGTGATATCCAAATCCAAGAGTATACAGTCTGATATTCATTGTAAAAACAGGAATTTCGAATTAAAATATCAGGATCATAACTTTGGATAAGAAATAAAGGTGAATCGTGAGGCGGAAATTTAAAATTTCCATATGGCTCCTGTTGCAGGCAGTCTCAGATATAACCGGGAAACACATCCATGAAATGATCTAAGACAGGCACTCAGGCGGGCTTTTTTTGAATCCGCGTCAATTGAAAATGAATTGAGGGTAAGAGATGATCTGGAAGTGCCCATGCGGTGAAGTTAATTTAGGTCTTGCTGAATTCTGCAGAAACTGTGAAAATAAATTCTGTCCTGATTACATTATCAAGCAGGAAAAAAAGTCTGTAATCCCAGAAGTCAGGAATAAAGCTGCGGAAGCACCGGATTCAGTCACATTCAGCGATATTTTCATGATTATTCTGTATTCATTCATTTTTATGATTTTGATGTCTATACTTAGTCATTATATCAAATACTTGAATGTCACCTTTGCAGAGTTTGTTAAGCAATATCCGAGTTATTTTTTCATTCTCTGGATTGCCTACCGCAGGATCTGCGTGAAATACAATAAAACCTTTATCGAAAGTTTTGCCCTGTATCCCGTGAGCAGCGATGTAATCAAAAGTACTGTGCTGACCGGCATTGTCTGGGCGCTGTCAAATATAGCCCTCGGATTTTTTCTGCCGTACCAATCGGAAAATACCTTTATTGATGAATACTGGACTGAACGCCTGACTTCCAGGCTGGCATTTGCCACACTTCTCTTCCTGGTACCATTGCTCGTCCCTATGGTAGAGGAGTTTTTATTCAGAGGCATCCTGTATCAGGCGATGATCAAGCTGTTTTCACCCGGAAAAACGATTGTCATCGTGGGGCTCCTGTTTGGCCTGATCCATGTCCCGCAGCATTATCCGAACGTCTATCCTATTGTCAATATGGCAGCAATGGGCATTATGCTGACATATCTTAGGTACCGTTATAATTCCCTGGTCCCGCCTCTGATTCTGCATGTAGTCAACAATTCAGTCGCAACGTTCATAATGTTCGCATGTCTGTTCTCGTGTCTGATTTTGGGAATAAAGCCGTGAACTCCATTCCTTCTAATATTCTGAGGCAATTGGAGATTAGAGACAGTATCTTGACAATTTCCAGTTGCTCCACATTTTGAGCATTTGCTGCAGACGGGAAAATTGGAAGTCACAATTTGTGACCATAACCACGCTGCAAGCCTTACACCCAAAGTAATCAAGTTGACGAAAAAATCAATGTCTCATTCGCATCGTGAGCATTCTCACTACATAAGCGGGCTTGCCCTGATTGAGGCCGGTAACTGTTTCGTGCAGTTCGCCGAATATCAGCATTCCAGCCAGTTTTCCTTCCAACGCGACATAAATATTGGCTCCATAATCTGTAATAAGATTCACTCCGAACTGCTCTGAGACATACCTGTTTCCCACTGTGGAGTATTTGAAAACCGCACAGGGCACGCCGTTCATGGTTTCAGTCCTGTTGTATGTGACTGCTGGGCTGTTGTTGAAAAAGCTGCCTCCGCTGATCTTAGGGTTCGACGATTCGATCTTCCTGAATTTTTCCGGTTCAAGAGATCCGGCCATCCGCTCGATCACTGATTCGAAGGTGTGGATGTCCAGGGTTTTGAAATAGAAAAAATTACCCACAGAGCAGTTCATGTAAGGAGCGCAGAACTTCGCGAAATCAGAGATCACCCTGTTTTTCGCGGCTTCCACTTCGTAAGTATAGCTGAAAACCTTGGGGAAATTTTTGATCAGCGTGGTCAGAAGCCTGTATTCAGCCTGATTGTAATTTTCCGTGGAGCCTTCCTTGTACTGCGTGTTGTAGATCTCCATTTTTCTGACAGTTTTTCCCGATTTTTCCCTGATCACGGAGAGCTTGAGATCTGTCCTGATCTCCTGGATTTCGGACAGTTCCATAGACCGCTCGTTCTTATCGTTTACAGAGACCTGATAATTGTATTCCGTATCTTCGAAAGCATAGAAAAACTTTTCACCGACTCTGTATTGATGCTGCTGAAACTGCGCAGCTCCGGCAAAAGACGCCCATAAAATCAGGCCAGACAGAACCAGAAATTTCCGCATGATACTCATTTTTCCCCCTGGAATTGCATTTACCTAAGTAAAATATATCCGGATTGATTGAAAATCAAAGTTACAATCCGCTGCTTTTGTTTCGAGTCCTGGAAGCATCAAACCCGAGTCTCCACCCATTTACCTGTGTCAGTCATGCGGTAGGATTCCATCATTGCTAGCATCTGGGCCGGGTCATCGGTAGTAAGCAGCATGTTTCTGTGGGTCTCTCTGATGAATCCGCAGGCTGCTGCATTGTCCAGGAAGAGCAGCAGATGGTCGAAATATCCGTCCACATTGAGAAGGCCGCAGGGCTTGCGGTTGATTCCGAGCTGAGCCCAGGTGACTACCTCGAAGATCTCTTCCAGAGTGCCGAACCCTCCGGGCAGAGCGATGAAACCGTCAGCCAGGTCGAACATTTTCGTCTTGCGCTCGTGCATAGTCTCCACCACGTGAAGTTCAGTCAGTCCCCTGTGGGACAGCCTGTCTGAAAAAAGCTTCGGGATCACGCCTATGGCCTTGCCGCCGGCTTTCATCACAGAGTCGGCAACTTCTCCCATCAGGCCGGCTGCCGCACCGCCGTAAACAAGCTCCAGCTTGCGCCCGGCAAGTTCCAGGCCGAGCCTGCGGGCTGCATCCATGTATGATGCAGATCCTGAATTCGAGCCGCAATATACGCAGATCCTTTTCATGATTTATCCTCAGTTGCTATGATACATGCCCGGCTGGAAAAGAGAAAGAAGGGATTGAAATGATGCGTACAGAGTGATTGGTTTTTTCTTCTTCTATCTGGCCTTCCGGAGAATACCGGAGAAGTATTTCACGTAAAGCAGTACCCGCCGGCAGCGGACGGGTGACGCAGTCCCTGTGCTGCTGCGGTTTCAGAATGCCATTGGCCAGAGTTTCTCGTAAGTATCGGTAGTGATTCTTTTCACATCTTTTCCGTCCAGACTTACGGAAAAGAGCTGAGAACCACCTCCTGCCGCAGCCGGAAGCGACGGGAAGGCGTCATCACAGGCATTGATGATCAGGCGTCTGCCGTCCCTGGTAAATGAAGTTTCACCATAATTTGTAGAATCTTTGATTCTCACCACTTCGCTCGTCACACCTGTGGAAAGATCAAGCAGCTCGATCTGTTTGGGATGAGGATTATCCATACAGTAAGCGATTTTCTTGCCGTCAGGAGAGAATGACATGCCAATCGCATCACTGCCCTCGGGAACGATTCTGCGGCAGTCGCTGCCGTCTGCATTCATCAAAAAAAGCGTATTTATATTTTCATACAGTAAATAAGCACTGCACAGCAGTTTTTTCCCATCAGGCGATGGTATTGCACACATTTCTCTTATCTCTTCGCCGGTCTGGGTAATCCGCTGGATCGAGCCGCACGAGAGATCCAGAGTGTAAAGATCATAGTTGCAGGCTACCCTGCGGCCGAAAACCAGTTTCTTCCCGTCCGGGAAATAGCGAGGGTAGGAAATGGTCCAGTCGTGCAGTTCTGTCAGTCTCTGGACATCGCTGCCGTCCATATTCATCTGATAAATATCGCTTTCAGTCCAGTCGTTTTCTTTACTGCACATATATATTATCTTTGTGCCGTCCGGGGAAATGCTGGGAGTCCCTTCGTCTCCAACCTTGTGCAGCCTGGTCAGGCAGCTGCCGTCTTCGTTTACAGTGCAGATGTTGAAGCAGTTTTCACCGATGGTGAAATAAGTCGTGAATACGATTTTCCCCTGGCCGCGCTCCATAGCTTGTCCTGGATCTGCTTCCGCAGCGCTACCGGATGTGCAGAAAAAGAGCAGTAAAAGCGAACAAATCAGATGTGCTGCTTTTTTCATATTGCCTCCTCAATTTTCAACTATAGTTTCAGGATAACCTGCAACTGTAAAAATCCGGTGAAAAAAAAGTAAATTTCATGTAAATTCATAGAGACCGTAATGTCATTTCAGATTTTACAATTATTTTACAATTTCATCATGAGTCTTTGACAAGGATTTGTTATCATTAATCTAGAACATGGTGGAGGAAATATGAAAAATAGAAAACCGTTTTATTCATTGATGGCGATTTTTTTCCTGCTGTATCTTTGCCGTTTTTCAGGAAATGCCGCTCAGCAGGAGTCGAACGGCAAAAGCGGGAACAGTCTGGGAAAAATAGTCTACTCTGTACTTGGAGAGAATTTTGATAATGGCAGCATCTATATAATGAATGAAGACGGCAGCGGCCAGACCAGGCTTCACAATCTTGCAGGAGTTGAGGACTCCCCCTGCATCTCACCTGACGGCACAAAAATTGCCTATGGTTACATGCCGGACTTCAATGATAAAAAAAGGGACATCTACCAGATGAACATCGACGGCAGCGAAGTCAAGAGACTGACTTTTTTCAATGATCAGACAGTGTATTCCCCCTGCTATTCACCTGACGGGAAAAAGCTGATTTTCAGCCATTTTGTATCGGAAAACTGGGATCTGTACACTCTTGACCTGCAGGACGGCACAATCGCCAGGCTGACAATGACAGGGCCTGAGCTGGAGGAGAGACAGGCCGTCCCATCTCCTGACGGGAAGAAGCTTCTCTGCGTTATCTATTCCAAGCAATATGGCAAAAGCCTTTATCTGATGAATTCTGATGGAAGCTCCCCGAAAAAACTTGGAGACTATTTCGATGGACCGTCTTTTTCCCCTGACGGCACAAAGATCGCCTACTACCAGGATGGATACTATATACCCGATGATGACAAGGACTATGGGATCATGATCATGGACTTGAAAACCGGCAGCACCTCTGAAGTCATCCATCTTCATGGATTGACCACAACTTCTTTTTCCAGGGACGGCAGCCGCCTGCTCTTCAACGCTGAAGACGAATGGCATCCGATAATGCAGTTCCAGGATGAGATATTTTCCATCAATCTGGACGGCACTGACAAGAAAAGGCTTACAACAGCAACAGACAGCTCATGGAAGCTCTGGCCCATGGCACATTGACTCCATTCCGGGATTGCAGCAACTGATGAAAGGCAACATCTCCAAGTTTTACATGTTTTCGTTTTTCCGGATGTTTGCCCTGTTCACGCCCGTGATTGTCCTTTTCTGGCAGGATGCAGGACTTTCCATGACCATGATCATGATTCTGCAATCTTACTTCGGCATACTGCTGGCGATTCTGGAGATTCCCACCGGGACTCTGGCGGACAGATATGGAGAACGCAAGAGCGTGATGGCCGGATCATTCCTGGTGATAATCGCCTGCCTGGTATACTACCAGTCCACCTGCTTCTGGCATTTTGTAATCGCTGAAACGATCTGGGCCCTGTCTGCTGCTCTGATCAGCGGCGCTGATTCAGCGCTGCTGTATAACACTCTGGAATGCATCGGCGAAAAGGAATCCTTCAAAAAGATCCAGGGGAACAGCCTGGCACTTTCCATCATCGGCGGGGGCATCGCCAGCCTGATGGGCGGATTAGTGGGCGAAACCTCCCTGCGGCTGACTTTTCTTCTTACAGCAATTTTTTTTGTGCTCAGCTACCTGGCTGTCAGCCTGATGGATGAACCCAGGAGCAGGAGCGCAGAAAAGAGAGCGTCATATTTTTCGATTCTGTCTGAGACCTACAAGTTTGTAAATAAGCACAGGCTTGTGAAATGGTACATAGCTTACACAGCCTGTATCAGCGCTTTTATCAATCTTTTCCTCTGGTTTTACCAGCCCTACATGCAGCATACCGGCCTTACGATCGCCTGGTTCGGCATAGCTTTCACAATTTACAACCTTGGCGCAGCCCTCTCTTCAAAGTTCAGCCAGGAAATCAACTCGTTCTTCGGAAAAAGCATGTTGTTTGTAATGCCCGTGTTCCTGATCCTGCCACTGTTTGTGATGCCCTGGCTGCTTTGCGCCGGAAGTTTTCTGCTGATCCTTTTCCATCAGTTCAACAGAGGGGTGCACAGGAACATCCTGAACGACCGCATCCTGGCCTATACCTTTGAAAACAAGCGGGCCACAGTGCTTTCCCTGTGCAGCCTGCTGGCTGTCGGCATCAGATCGATTCTAGGTCCTGTCCTGGGGTATCTGTTTGATGTCTGGGGCTTTGACAGTTTTTATGTGTTTGGCATTTTATTCAGCGCAGTCTTCTTATTTTTTTATCTGGCTTTCAGGCGGATACCAGAGAAATACTTCACAGTAAAACTGTACCCGCCTGCAGCAGCTGGAAGCTTCGAATAAGCTCCAGCTGGTCCTGAAACCAGTCCGTTCAGCCTTATCAAGTCGAGTTTATCAGGAAATCCGGATCAGCCCGGGTAGAATTGCCAGGAGCTTTCTCATCAGCTTCCTGGTGTTATCCGCGTATGTCTGCAGATTTCCGTATGCTTCTCCGCCTGAATCTCCCACCAGGTCGGATACAGCCTTGGCAATCAGGCATTTAACAGAGTTGCGTTGTGCCACCCAGGCGATAGCGCCTGACTCCCAATCGCCTGCCACTGCCCTAAAGCGTTCCTTGAGACTGCCGACTTCAGCAGGGTCCAGGTCGCGGTCCGCGGATACGAGCAGGGTGCTGAGCGCTCCGTCGGGCAGATCTATACCCAGGCCTGAAAGATCGATCTCAGTCGTATAGTGGGTTATGGCTTGCTCCTGGTTTCCCATTCTTTCTACTATGTCATAGACTATGGTGCGTTCAGCGACAATCAGAGTACCCCTTTCCACCTCTCCTTCAAATCCTCCGCAAGTACCCAGAACGATCAGAAAATCAGGCTTCCAGCGGTCGATCAGATACTGGGTCGAGGCAGCGGCAGAGATCTTGCCCCAGCCGCCCTGGAAAAAAATGACAGGCACGATCCTGACTTCACCGCCTGGTTCCCTGGCTGTGACATTTAGATCCATCACGAACCATGCGCCGAAAGGGGATTCCTTGAGCGGGAAGTCCGGCAGCAGCGAGCGGAGCATCTTCCATTCCGTATCTGCGGAAACAATCACGGCATTAACCGGAGTCTGCATAATCAACCTCTTACTTTTTCCTCGCCGGTTCCGGGAGTTCCAGGGCAGTAATCCTGATCAGCTCGCTGATCCATTCCCTGTCTTCAAATCTGTCTTCGATCAGAAAACAGGGTTTTGCACCTGGGTATGGAGGAACCTCGGTCAGATCGCCGATAAAATCCCTTCCGCTTTTGGTCGGCTTGACAAACAGACGATCATCGCAGACCAGGGCTACCATTTTGCCGGAGCAGTAAATCCCGTATTCCCCGAACATCTTTTTACAGGAGACTGCTCCCGCGCCTTCCATTTGCTCAACAATGAATTCGACAAAATCTTTTTCTGACGCCATTTTCTCTCCTCTCCCACGCTGGAAAAGTTTCAGATGATTATCAGAATACAGGATGCATCAAGTTCTGTCATTTATACTGCTTAGAATTTGACTCGATTCCTGTGCTGCTTTAAACATCCGCTAAATCGTGATTCCTCTGCCAATATAAACATACAGGATCAGGACCAGGCTGAGGGCTGTGTAAAGCGGAAATCTGTCGTGTATCAGATACCGGGGAGTCCGGCTCTGGGCTTTGAATTTATGGGCATACCGGGCTCCCATCGCCAGCCAGATCCCCCCACCAAGTGCTGAGGGTATCGCAGATGCCAGCAGAACATTGACTCCTTCTGGTGAGAGCAGAGAAGACAGGCAGATCCCTGCTGCACCTGCAATGTATGATGTCAGAAGCAATCTTTTCGCCAGGATGGAGCGCTCAGGATCTGAACCGAGAAAGCAGTCCAAATCTGTCATTGCCTGCCGATAAGCCGGGAAGTATACATAGTAACCGATGACTGTGAAGGCTAATCTCAAGAGCAATTCTAATCTGAAGCCACTGACAAATGTTGAGATGTCGCCGAAATTAGCGAACGAAAGAGCCAGCATATAGCCTGAGCCGGTTGTTACTCCGAGATAGCCGCACAGCCAGATGAAAAATCTGGTGTTTGGGTCGGGAATATTAAATTTCCTGAAAACAATGATGAAAATCAGGCCTGTGCCGATCGAGATGAGCGGACCGGCTAATGCCACGAACCGATTCCTGAATTCGTTCAAGTCCGTATTCTCATAATTACAATAAGTGGTAGAAAGAAAAATGGATTTCGCTCCCAGCATCAGGGCTGTCCCGCCATGGGCGAAGCCTTCATGCAGAACCCAGGTGAGCAGATAGGCCCAGAGCGCGATGCAGATCACAGGCATCAGTTTTTTCATTTTACAGCATACTCTTTTATCAACTATGTATTGCATTAAGCATAGAGATTAGGAGGATTTCTGTCAAAATCCAGAGGTACTGATACCAACCAGAAGATAAAAGAAATAAGGGAAAGCTGGATACTGAGATTTTACAATCTTTTTACATGATCATCATGAGTGGTTTACAGCAATCTGTTATTATTAGTTTAGAACACTGGGGAGGAAACATGATCAGGACAACCACTCTGCTGCTGGCAGGTGTATTGGCATTGCAGGCCGTGTTCCATCCTGTCCAGGCAGAGACGATCGATAAATTTTCTTCTGTCAAGATACCTGGGGCTCTTACCGGATATGTGGATCTGGTGTACAGACCCACGATTTTCCTCTCGATCCCCAAGCTGACCACAGAGAATTGTCCGGACTATCTCAGCCGGGAGCAAGCACTCCAGGATCTGGAGATGATCAACTGTCTTTTTGATGACGCTTACAGCGGCCGGTTTTACTGGGAAAACCACGGGGTGAATTTCCCGGAGGTTTATAAAAACATCTCAGATTATATCGGAAGTGTGGACCGGGTCTCAGTAGCGGAAATAGAAAAAATCTTGGCAGACGGGTTTTCCGGGATAATCGACGGGCATTTTGCGTTCTGCGGAAACAAAATGCACACTTTTTACAGACATAAGAACGCCTGTTTTTCGGATCTTCTGGTGGAAAAGAAGGGGAACGATTATGTGGTGATTCAATCCGGGGTTTCCGGAGTGATTGCCGGAGATCTTGTCACTGACGCTCAGCGCGGGAAATTTTTATTCCAGACTCTCGCTGCTTCCAGCAGGGAGCAATTCCTGATTGGAACTTTGTCTTATGAGAAGATTGATTCCATCACCATAGGGTTCTCTTCCGGAAATCGGAAACTGTTCCTGCATGACTGCAGAATCAATGAATCGGATAATGGGGGCGAAGTTTTCGCGGTTTCAGAGCGCGAAGGAGTTCCGGTAGTGAGAGTGTCCACTTTCGACTTCGGATATGACCAAAAGCTTACTGAATATGCGGAATACGGAAAGATTCTCAAGGACAAATCCTGCTTTGTGGTCAATCTGCTTTCGAACCAGGGCGGTTCTGATACCTATTCGGAAGAATTCGTGACAAATCTGAACGGATGCGCTCATTTGCGCTTATACTATGCCGCCCTGTCTTCTCCTCCTGTGATGCAATCCTGGGCGAATCTGGACCTCGAAAATTCTCCCGATTATATTCAGGAAATAATCTTAAATGCCAGAAAAGAAGTGGAAACACTGAAAAAAAAGCCGGTTGTGCAATGGGAGGTGGAAGACGACAGCGGACAACAGACCGGAAATTATCAGGGCAAAGCATTGTTTCTGTCCAACCGCAGGAGCGCATCGGCAAGCGAAGATACTCTGTTATATTCCGAGTCGATCCCAAATGCCGTAATCGTGGGCGAAAACTCCGGAGGTGTAGCCACCTTTGGCGAGGTCAGAGAATATGAATTGCCGAATTCCAGGATCAGATTCCTGATCCCCTCTAAAATTCTCCTGACACCGGGATTGGAAGAAGGCGTGGGATATCTGCCCGATTACTGGCTTGATTCCAGTGAACCGGTAAAAGAGGCCGCAGCCTGGCTGAAACATCCGGAATCATATCAGTTTAGGCTGGAGATCCCGGCAGCAGTTGAAGGGATTGATTTCGAGAGATGGGAAGATGCCGATCGAAGCTGCCGTTAAGGTGAGAATGTACGAGCTGCTTGGGGAAGACACGGAAGCATACAGGACTGGAAAATCGGAAAAAATCAATCTGATGTTCGAGTGGACCCAGCCTACGATCCCGGAATTTTCCAGCCTTTTATCTGATCCGCGCCAGCTGAACAGGAATTGACAACGCCGACTTTTCCTGTTAAAATTAATAAAAAGAAAAAGGCGATTCAATGTATACATCTGATCAAAATTCAGGTAATTCCTGGACCAAGGAAGATATTGTCCTCCTGAGAGATCTTATCAAAATGAATACTCCTATTAATGTCATGGGATTGAAGCTCGGCAAAACAGAAGACGCGATTTACAACAAAGCCAATGACATCGGCATTTCCTTGAAGCCTGTAAATTAATCTCAAATTCATTTTTTTCACTCTTTTTCACTTGCCAAGCAGGAAAATCCGGATATGATTGACTGAAGAAAAAAAGGAACCTGGGGGGTTTTGTTGAAAAAAGTTTTAATCGCGATTTTCATGCTGACAGTTGTTTTGAACTTCGAAGTATCAGCGCAGGCTCAGAAGGGGATTCTGGACGATCTGAATCCATGGTCTGTTGACAACAAATTCGCCAAGCTGGAAAAGGAAAGCCCAGTCGCTGCCTCTGAGAAGACCGAGAAAAACTGGGCCATCATGGTTTACGGCTGCCTGGACATCGAAAAGCAGCTCGAATCAGCCCTGCTTACTGAGATCATGGACATCGCCGCTTACGGCAATTGCGGCGGCCAGGTTCATATCATAGCCCAGATCGACTTCATGTCTGAAAAAAAGAAGGAATCCAGACGATATTACATCACCAAAGACAGCCTCAACGTCAGGGCTAAAATGGCCAATCTCAATACAGGTGATCCGAGTAATTTTAAAAATTTCCTGGAATGGGCCATGTCATACCCAGCCAAACACAGGATGCTCTATATCAACGGCCACGGCACAGGCTGGATCTCCGGCAGCGGCCCTGGTTCCATACTTCCGGATCAGAAATCCTTCGGCTATGACCTGAATTCCAAAGACTGCATCACTCTGCTTGAATCCACTTCAGTGCTGGAGCAGGTGCTCAACGGCGGAAAGCTCGACATACTGGCCTTCCGTTCCTGCCTGATGGATCAGGCAGAAACTTCCCTGCAGTTTTCAAGATTCTTCAACTACATGGTAGCCAGCGAAACTTCGCAAGTGGGCGTAGCTCAGGGCATCATCTCAAGCCTGTTCGGGCTGCAGACTCATTTCGACCCTGCTGTACTCGACCTGCTCAGCTCTGCTCCGGCATCCTCGCCTCTTAATGTGGCAAAAGCCATGTATGACAGCGTCCGCAAGACCAACCAGAAAGTCACTGAGATAGCCAAATTCGATTTCCAGATGTCATGCCTCGATCTGAATGAAATCCCCAAGTTAGTGCCTGGCATGAAGAAGATATCCGAGCTGCTCACAGCAGGCCTTGATTCTGCAAACAAGAGCGGAGTGATCGCTGCAGTGACCAGCGCCAGAACCATGAGCCCCAAATTCGGAGGAATCTTCGAAGGCATCTATGAAACCAAACCCGATGATTACGAATATGTAGACCTTGGCTCATTCCTTACTAATCTGACGAAAACCATGGAAGTGCTCCTGCAGAATGACGAAGGAAGGCAGCTGACGGCTCAGGTGAAGGAAGCAGCAGCCTCAGTGATCGAAGCGCTCAATACCGCCACCATAGCCAAAGCCAATCCTTGCACTGACAAGGGTTCCTATGCGGTAGACTTCTTCCTGCTGCCTCCTAAGGAGAAAATGGTGAAACTCTATTCAAAGCTGCTTGAACCAAAATACCAGCAGATCGATTTCTGCCAGGCAACAGGCTGGGATATCTTCCTGCATAAGTATTACGGATTGAACTGAAATCCTGTCTTTAATAATTTAAAGGGCTCCCTCAGGAGCCTTTTTTTATTTTGGTATCACTTCAGAACCGCAATCAAATGGACTTACGAATGCAGTTCTTGTATGCTTTTTTCATGAAAACTGCATTCTGTACTTTTCTGCTGCTGGCAGCTTTCGCTATCGCAGGTGAAAGAGTGATTCTTCAGAATCAGAGGCTGAAAATCAATTTCGATCCAGCCACACTTGCAATCACCACTGGGGAAGGAATTTATAAAATAATCTATTCAGCTCCACAGAGCACTCTGGAAATATCTGCTATCAGCGATAAGTCGCCCAACCATGTTTCTGTCACTTATAAAAACGGCCTGAAAATCGCACTCACAATTCTGGATTCAGACCTGTCCATCGAAATCACAGCCGCAAAAAAAAATAGCTTGACCTTCCCTCTGATTCCTCTGCCCCAGAATTTCCAGGCCCTGATCTGGCCCAACCTGGAAGGAAAATTCATCCCTCTGGAGGACAGGCAGTGGCAGAAATGGCTGTCTGCCAGAAAATGGAACACCATGGACGGTTTGACCATGCCATTCTGGAGTTTGTATAAACAGGACCTGACTTTGACTTATTTCATCTCAAATCGCTTTCATAACAGGCTCTGCTTCAATTTCGGGCCTCAGGAAAACATCTCCTTCACCCATGATTTCCAGCCTGGACAGGGAGATGCCTTTCAGACGATCTTGATTTCTCCCGGACCAGGAAATCCGATTCTTCCTGCCTTGAAATACCGTAAAATGCTCAGCCGTGAAGAACTGGCCACCCTGTCAGAAAAGCAGGTTAAAATCCCGTCAGTCGGACGGCTCAAAGGTGCTCTCCATGCCTGGCTGTCAGGGACAGAACTCCTCTCCTATGATGATGTGTTACCAGGAAAATGGCGGAAATTTGCCATAGAGCTCCTGTCCCAGTCTAAAATTCGAGACCCGAATCCGGGTAAACTGATCTCTTCATTTCTGGAAGATCCTGTGCCTTCCTACCTTAAAAGGATCGCACTTGGAGAACGTCCTTCCAGGGAGATGAAAGTCATTCTCAGTGAATCTCTATCCAATCTTCTTAGGAAAGATGATTTTTATGATCAACGCTCATTCGCTGAAACAGCTTTGTCTATAGAAACCAGAGTCCTGCTGTCAAAAAGAAATCTGAGCGAGCCGGAAATCTTCAGGATGAATTCATTGCTTCTTTATTCGGCATTTCCGGATTGTCTCAGAGAGGTCAGCGACTGGGGTTTTGGAACTTCCAGCCGCATGCTGAACATGCTTCAGAATGCAGGAATCGACCGGGCTGTTCTCCGCGTGTCCAGCCGGGAATTGGTCGCAGTCAGGCCGGAAGTCGTCAAACAATCAGTGCAAATCGGTTATCTCTTTGGTGAATACTGTGCAGACAACATTTCTGAAAACATCCCCTTCAATCATTATTTTCTGGGAAATGCCGCCACAGGTCAGGTTTATGACGATTTTTCCCCTGCCCATCCTGCCACCCAGATGGACGACGCAAGGGAGAAACTCTCACGCCTCTGCCTGATCCGTGATAAATACAAGGCAGTACTCGGCTCAGACGGAGGCTGCTCATACTTCGCTCCTGCAGTGCATTTTATGGAAGGCATGCATAATACCCTCTCTTCAATCGACGATTCCCTGTACTTTGATTGCGACCCGCGATTCCGCCTGCCGCTCAATGAAATCGTTTTTCACGACTGCTTTGAGAGCCTCACTCACCGCGAATGGTCGGGTTCAGACAAAGCCGAGAGTTTTCTCACTCTGACCAGCCTTCTCTATCTCTGCCCTCCGCTGTATCGTCTGGATCCGCTGGAATTCGAAAATCGACAGGAGTCCATAGTCAGGCAGTATGAATTTTTCTCCCCTCTGCATAAAAAATGGGGCTTTTCAGCCATGACAGACTTCAGCTGGCTCACACCTGACAGAATGGTGCAGAAAACCGGATTCGGCGGTCAACTGGAATTGATCGCAAACTTCAGAACAACCCCCTATGTTTACCTCGCCAGTGTAATTCCAGGCAGAAGCATACTGGCAATCCAGCCGGCCGGCGAAACCCTCTTCACTTTTGAATCGCGGAATCGGGCTGAAAATTCATACCCCTGATCCCGTATCATCGAATTCCTTCGAATTGCATAAGTAATGTCTGATGCAATATAATTTACCCATGAAATTCCTGCTTTTCTTATTCCTGTCAATTCTGATTTCCAGTGCAGCCGGAGAAGAAATCAGCTTAAAGAGTGATTCCTGGGAGATAAACTTCGATCCAACCACCCTTCAACTGAAAACCACGGCAGGAAGCGGAATCATGCTGTCTTCGGCTCAACCGGAGCAGGAAATTTCTGAGATTCTTGATCGATCAGCCGGACATGTTTTGATAATTTATAAAAAAGGGATGAAAATCGAACTCAGCCTGTCAGGGCCGGACTTATCCATAGATTTTTCAGCATCCGAAAAATCGGTACTGGATTTCCCATTGATCCCGCTGCCTCAGGCTTTCCAGGCTCTGATCTGGCCGAACTGGGAAGGCAAATTCATTCCGCTCTCTGATCAGCGCTGGCAGAAATGGCTGTCTGATGAGGAGTGGAACATGCTGGATGGCCTGACCATGCCTTTTTTCGGATTGTACAATCCTAAATTTACCCTGACCTTCATTTTTGAAAATCGTTTTCACAACCGGCTGGCCTTCAGTTTCGGTTCATCCAGCTCTCTTTCAACAGGCCATAATTTCAATCCAGCCAGGAATGACAGCCACCAGAAAATCCTGATCTCACTAAGTCCAGGAAATCCGGTTTTTCCGGCATATCGTTATCGGAACCTTCTGATAGGCAACCGGGATTTTTTCCCGCTGTCAAAAAAACTGATCAGAACCCATGCTGTGGAACGCCTGATGGGTGCGATCCATGCCTATGTCTGGGGAACTGAACTGCTCTCCTTCGACGATCTCCCTGGTAAATGGCAGGATTTTGCCAGTGCAATCATTACCCAGTCCAATCATGAAAACACTCCTGGCTATAAACTTTACAAACTGCTGAGCGGGAATTCGCGTGACTGCCTTAAATGGATCACAGAAGGCAAAAGACCAGGCGAAGTGATGAAATCCATGCTGGCTGAGGATATTTCCTCACTGCTCAGGCGGCCGGATTTTTACGATGCCCGGTCCTTTGCAGACCTTGCACTGACCGAGGAAGAATGGGCTCTGATCAGGAAAAGTGAGCTGAATCAGTTCGAGCTGCTCCGCCTGAACTCCATGCTCCTCTGCACGGCATTTCCAGGCTGTTTCAGAAACTTGACCGACTGGGGTTATGGCACATCAGGCAGGATGGTGAAAATGCTGTCAGACGCAGGCATCGACAAAGCCAGGATCTGCGTGCCTGGCTGGGAAATGGTGGATAAGAGGCCTGAAGTCGTTAAACAGGCAGTCGGGATGGGATATCTCTATGGAACCTATGACTCCTACAACAGTATCCATGACCCTGCTCTCTCAGGCACAGACAGCACCTGGCCCACTGCCCAGTTCGACCGGGAACTCTATGAAAAAGGACCGGTTGTCAGAGAAGACGGAAAAAAAGCGCCGGGATTTCAGAAAAAAGGGTATATCCTGAATTCTAAAGCTGCCCGTCCATATCTTGAGAAACGGGTCAGTTCCATTATGCAAAGCACTCCTTTTAATCTTTATTTCATGGACTGCGACGCGTACGGCCAGCTCTATGATGATTATGCCCCGCTTCATTCAGATACGCAGATGGATGACGCAGCTGAGAGACTCCGCCGGATGTGCTGGATCAGCGACAAATTCAACGTTGTGTTAGGGTCTGAAGGAGGCTGTTCATACTTCGCGCCTGCAGTGCATTTTGTGGAAGGCATGCTGACTCCTTCCATCGGTTGGGGTGATGCTGAGATGAAAAACAAGGATTCAAGATATTTCGCAGGAAAATATTATCCGGCTTATGGTCCGGATATTATGCTGCTCAATGTGCCATTGAAAGATGATTATCTTGAATTTCACTATGATCCGGCTTTCCGCCTGCCTCTCAATGAGATCGTCTTCCACGACTGCTTCGTAAGCATGAATCACTGGGGAAGCGGAAGCCTCAAGTTCAGCAATGCAGCCGGCCTGAATTCCCTGACAGAGCTCCTTTATCTCTGCCCGCCGCTGTACCATCTCAATCCAGCCTCATTTGAGAGCTGGAAGGAATATATCATCAGCCAGTATAAATTTTTCTCTCCCCTGCACCGGCGCTTCGGATTCTCGGAGATGACAGATTTTCAGTGGCTGACTTCTGACAGGCTGGTGCAGAAAACAGTGTTCGACGGCCAGCTCGAGCTGATCGCCAATTTCAGCGACGATACTTATGCTTACGGTTCAACCTCTATTCCAGCTAAAAGCATACTGGCTGTCAATCCGATCGCAGGCACAGGGATATTCACACCGGCTGAACACGGGATAAAGTAGCTAACTGAAAGGCAACTCCTTTTCAGCAGCGGGAGCATTGGTTTAAATTCCAAAATTCAATAACCGCGCAGCAGGTGGGGTCCCCTCTCTGCGGGGCCTGCGGAGCGAGACTGGGATGATTGCTGCCAGTCCAGTCTTTGCTGAAAAACAATTTAAATCAAACCAGGTCGACCGCTGTTGAAAAGAAGTTGCCTTTCAGACTTACTTACAGCCGCCGCAGCCTGTGCAGTCTTGCTGGCACTGCTTCACGAACTGCTCTTTTGTGATCGCCACACCGGCTTTGAGCTGTTCAGCGACTTTCTGCAGACTCTGGGTAAAGTACTCATATGGATTGGCAATCGCTTTGGTCTGGCAATCCAGGATTTTTCCATCTGCTCCGATCACCGCAGTAAATGGTATAGCTTTGAAGCCGAATTTTTTGGGCAGTTCCTTGTCCTTGTTGAGGGCGACCGGATAGGTGATCCCGTTCTCCCGGATCACAGTTTCCAGTGTAGTCATGTCCTTCGGGTAATCAAGGCTCAGACCCAGCATCAGCACTTCGCTGGAATGTTCCTGGTAGAATTTCTGGAATTCAGGAAGTTCTCTCTTACAGGGCGGGCACCAGGAAGCGAAAAAATTCAGGACAATCATCTTCTTCCCTATTGTATCCGCGATATTCACTTCCCTGCTGTCCAGGGTTGTGACAGCTATCACCGGCGGATACTGGCCGACCATTGTTTCCATTGTGGCGTTTGATACTTCGCCGGTTCCAGGGGCTGCATGGAGCAGTGAAGTTGCCAGAAACAGGATCATCAATCCAGACTTTACTGAATTCATTTTGAATTCCTCCAACTTGAAATCGAAAAAATTTTATGCCTAAAGCAGTCAGTTTGCAAAATCGTATTTTATTTTTTTACTTTTTTAAGGATTGATGTATCATCCTCTCATGTCCAGTCTTCATGAATACAAATGTCGGAAATGCAGATACAAAGCTCTCGCGATTCCTGACGCTGAAAGCGGATTCTTCGCAGTGACTCAGCTGTCGGTCTGCCGCAACTGCCGGAATATCGTGGACGTCCTTGTAAGCTGCAACCCGGAGCAGCTTGAACCTGGAGAAACTATCGAAGAACCGCTGGCGACGTTTCTCAAAAATTCTCACTGCTGCCCAAGATGCAAATCCAGAGATTATGAAAAATGGGATCCTGAGCTGCGGCTCTGCCCGCGCTGCGGAACAAAAATGGACGTGGACGAAGGGACGAAATGATTCCCTGGAGCAATCCCCTATTTCAATGCTGCAGCTTTGGCGATCCGCTTCGGGATATCAGTATTATCCATATATCCTGTGAACATTTCCGAGCATGGTCCGTCTGCCATCACAGCCACCATGCACGCTGAATGAGAGTATGTGACCCAACCGAGCTTCGCTCTTTCATTCAGGATCTTTGTCACAAACGCGATCCGGCCGGGATCACCCTTTTTCTTGAGCAGGCTCGGATCATTCTTTTTCTGACTGCAGTTTTTCAGCAGTGCTATCTCCGCGCCTGTGAGATCGATTCCGGCATAGGTTCTGAACACTTTCCCGGCATTTCTGCAATCAGGTGCCAGCGCGTTTTCCAGGAATTCGGCAGTGCGGATAGGCTTTTTCAGGACTTCAGGAACAATTTTATAGTCTCCGTTGCTGAGCACCAGACCGCCTGTCTCATGGTCTGCAGTGATCAGTACCAGCGTGTCTCCGTTGATCCTCGCGAAATCAAGGGCGATTCCGACGGCCCTGTCGAACATCAGAAGCTCTGAGACAGCACCGACAGGGTCATTGTCGTGCGCTGCATGGTCGATCCTGCCGCCTTCCACCATCAGGAAAAAGCCTTTGTCTGAGCCGGATAACAGGTTCAGCGCTTTTCCGGTCATGGCGGCAAGGTTTGGCTGGTCCTGTCTGTTCAGTTCAAAATCAAGCTGTGAAGATCCAAAAATACCAAGCATCCTGCCTGATGCGATATTCATTTCAGCAGGAGTCCGGACTACGGAATAACCTTTCTGGGCAGCGAGCTGGAAAAGTTCCAGTCCGTCTTTACGTCTCCCCTTTTTGGAAACAGGCAGGAAAAAGTCAGAGCCTCCGCCCATCAGCACATCCACTCCTGAATTCACAAGCTGCAAGGCGATTGCTTCTTCACTGCTCCTGTTCGGCACATGGGATGCGAACGAGGCAGGCGTGGCATCAGTGATATTGGTGGTTGTGACCAGGCCTGTCTTAGCTCCCTTTTCCATGAAACGCTCCAGGATCGTGGTGATTCTGGTGCGGTCAGGTCTGGTGGAAATCATGCCTGAATTGGTTTTTTCGCCTGTGGCAAGTGCGGTCCCTGCAGCAGCCGAGTCTGTAACGAATGAGTCCAGGCAGTAGTTGGTGGCGAGTCCGGTATCGCTGACTGATTCCATGTTCAGTTTTTGTCCCTTTACATAATGCGCTAGGGAAATCTGGGCTAATCCCATTCCATCACCGATCATCAGGATCACGTTTTTGACATGCTCAGCCGAAAAGGCCTGGAAAGAGAACAGCAAAGCTACGAGCAAAATTCTCAAGGTTTTCTGAGACATCAGGCTTCCTCCATTTGTTATTGAAATGGAGGATAGCATAAACTAAAAAGCTGGTTAAATCAAGGATTCACAGGCAGAAAATACGCATGCAGTCAGATTGACAAATTCATTTTGACGCAGCAGATGAAAATTGTTATTCTTAAGACAAAGTTATGTGAAATATTGCGTAAATTTCGACCTGGTATTTTACACATGCAGTTTAATCTGAAAGAAAGAGAAATCAAGATCAGGGAGTTGCTGATCAGTTACGATCAGAATCCCAGAGATTTCAGAAGAAAAGTACTGTGGTTCTCAATTGCAGGTTATCTTTATTTTTTTCTGCTCCTGCTGACCGCAGCATCATTGTCTGCATTCCTGCTTTACGCTCTCTTAACTTATAAACTCAAAGCCGTTTTCTTTAAAATCTCCATCCCGCTCCTGATCATGATTTATTACATGCTGAAATCCCTCTGGGTAAGTTTCAGCGATCTGCCCGGATTTGAACTTGATCCTGAATTATACAAGCTTTTTTCCCGGGAAATCGATGAGATTTCCGGGAAACTCTGTTGCAAGGAAATCCATAGGATCCTGTTTACCCACGAACTGAACGCCTGCATTATCCAGCGACCTATCCTGGGCTTTTTCGGCATGTACATAAATACTCTTTACATCGGAATCCCTCTTCTGCTGTGCTTTCCACATGATGAGTTCCGGGCTATTCTGGCCCATGAACTTGGCCATATTTCAGAAAAACATGGCCGTACACAGATCTGGATCTACAGGATTCACCACACCTGGGAATGCCTAGCATCTTCGCTCGAGCAATCGGACTGGATGATGAATCTGCTGATCGGAAAGTTCATGAACTGGTACCTGCCTAGATTCAGTCTCTACTCTTTCGTTCTGGCCAGAAAATTCGAAATCAAAGCTGATCAGCTGGCAGCTGAGATTGCCGGATCTGAAGTCAATGCCCATGCTCTAGTCAGGATTTCGCTGCTGCCGCAATTTATCAACGAAGATTTCTACAGTTCCCTCTGGAAGAAAGTCATGCAGCAGAAAACACTTCCTGAATATTATCTGATGTTTCAGGAGAGCATTGGCAGGTTTTCCAATCCTGAGCGGCAGACTAAGTATCTTGAACTCCTGCTTAAAAGTGAAGATCATCTAATTGAAGAGCATCCTCCATTGCAGGACAGGATCAAAGAAATCTCAGCTAAAATCGAACTTCCTAAAATAATTTCTCAAAGCGCTGCCCAGGAATACTTTCAGTCCCGTTTCAGTGATTTTATCTCAGCCTGTAATTATGCCTGGAATGCTGAAAATGGAGCTGCACTGGAACAGAAGATCCGGAAATTCGAAGAACACAGAGTGAGATTCAAGGAACTTCTAGCAAAACCGGCTGCAGAGCTCAGCGCATCTGAAGAATTGTACCAGGTATTGTACAGCAGGGAATTTGAAGGCCTGGAAGCGGCTGAGCGCAGATTGAGAGACTTTTTAACTAAAAACCCTGACCGTACTTTTATCCAGTTTCAGCTCGGCCGGGTGCTGCTCGAAAAAGGAGATTCTCAGGGACTGGAAGTTGTGAAAAAAGCCCTTTTCAGGGATATCAGTCTGTTCAACAATTTCTGGGCTGTTTATCACGATCTTCAAAACCAGGGCAAGCCTGAAGAAGCCAATGAATTTTATAAGTTCCTGCAGGACAATGAAGAGTCTCTTAATAAAGCAAAACATGAAAGAAACTCCTGGCAGCCGGAGGAACAGTTTCTGCCCCATGCTCTGAACCAGAATCTGATTGAAGAGATAGCCGGCCAGATTTCCATTAATTTCCCGGAGATCATCTCGGTTTACCTGGTCAGAAAAGTGCCCAAGTATTTTCCGGACAGCCCGCTTTATCTGATAGCCCTGGTTCCTGAAAGACGCCTGTTCCGACTCGAATCAGACGAAAAAGACGAAGGACTTATCAGTGGAATTTCGGAATGCCTCTTTTTCCCTTATGACAACAGAGTCTTCATGCTGGTTGCACCTGACGGAGCAAAACACCCCTTCCTTGACAGGATAACGAAAACTGAAAATTCCCTGATTTTCGAAAGACCCAAGTAAGTTGAGAGCTTTACCTGTGCTGATGATGTTTTGATCTTGCCCACGAAAACTTGACACTTTGTTTCTTTGAGCATACAAATATTATTAATAATGGTATAATTTTACAAAGCCACAATTACCGAGCAGGGAGGCATTTTGAAAGAATTCAGTTATGTCATCTGGCAGGAGGATAAGTATTATGTTTCCCAATGCCTCAACATAGACGTTTCTTCTTTCGGCGAGACATTCGAAGAGGCTGTAAAAAACCTCAAGGAAGCAGTGCAGCTTTATTTCGACGGTGAAGACGTTACTCCAGAAATGGTGGAAGTGAAGAACATAGTTGTCGGAAAAGGCTTTGTGAATGCCTAAACTGTATTCATCCCGGGAAATCGAGACTGTCCTCAGTAAACTCGGCTATTTGTTTTCAGCTCAGGAAGGCTCACACGGAAAATTCAAAAACAACGATGGTCGGAGCGTCATCCTGCCCATGAATAAAAAAGAAATTCCTACAGGAACTTTTCACAGCATTCTACGCCAGTCCGGCTTGAAACTCGAACAGTTCAAGATGCTTCTCAAAAAATAAGAATCAGTATGGATTTGGGATTTGAACCGGGGCTATACTTTTGACTAAAATACAATTATTTTGGTGAGTTACAATAAAGATCAAATTGAGATCTTACCAGATTAAATTGTTTGGTAAATTGTGGAGGCCGTTTGGGTGCTAATATCGCAGGGATTGACCGGCCCATTATTGATAAGAATATGGCAGGCGACTATTTTTCCGTAATTATAAATTTGATTGTTTTGTTTCTATGGTATTCGGTTATTCCAAGTTTTTTTCAAATTGCAGTACTGTGTTACTACGGTCATTATGATTTGCGCAGGATTCACATTGCTTTAAAAATGTTCGTCACAATTTTATGCCTTGCAAACATTATTTTCATTTTATTCAGGAACAAAAAAATAGGTTTAAGTAAGGCGTCAATTACAATAACTTTTTTTGCTATTTTTGTTTCTCTTTTCTATTTACTCGTCAATTTCATGCTGCTTTCAGGAGGTGGAATTTTAATAAAAAGTCGCTGAAGGATATAAAGAATTGGAGAGAAACCATAAAATCTCTATTTCTGAGACTGATTTTTCTCTTCAGCTATTTTATCCTGTATTATGAATGTACAAAAAAGAGGCAGGGACCTGTGTGGAGATTTTCTGCTTAGGCCAACTGATAAAATGCAAACCAACTATTTCAGAAGAGGCTTTCATCTTCTTTTATTCATTACATATTCTCTTTTTCTGAACTTTTATTCGTTTTTTATTTTACCTAATGTGCGTAATTATCTATTGAAATCCAAAGTTCATTGTTCCGGATTCAATACTTTTTACAGCTTACAGTTCACTGAGTATCTCAGCTTGCTGATAACCTTGTTTACCGTTTTTCATTTTTTCATAAAAGCCAATTACTCTCATAAAACCGGAGTGGCCATACTTCTTGTTTTACTGAATTTATTCAATGTATTTGTAATTTTCCACGGTAGTATGATTATGATTACTCCGATTGAATACATTTTAGGGACGCACTGAAGTGGAGTTCAACCCTGAGGCGGGAGCTTGATTTTTCCTGACCAGCAGGTTATTATGAAAATATGAGGAATTTTACAATGGAATATTGGAAGGATGATGGCTGGTTTGTGGGCAGGCTGACTGAAGTTCCCGGCGTTTTCAGCCAGGGTGAAACCATCGAAGAACTCAAAGAGAACATAGTTGATGCCTATAAGATGATGATTGACAGCGAACCTGTGCCGTCTATGCCTTCCGCTACATCCAAGACAATCGTGGAAATTGCTGGTGGAAACTGAGACCCAGGAAATAAAATTCAACCAGTCGATTTCAGAATGGTTTTTTTCAGAAGGGCCGCTGGCTTTTCTGATCCGCTGCTTCGGAATCCTCCATTTCCTGATCCCGATCCCAAGCATTGTTTTTATCCTGGGAAAACATCCTGATCTTATCTTAGGCTATGCCGCTTTTTTTGCTTTGATGGCCTTTCAGGGTACATTGCTGGTCAGATTCCAGTGGGCAGGACGGTATCTGGCAATTTTCATCGGGCTTTACTCGCTGCTTGTTCTTTGTTTCACTGCGAACTTCGTAAAACTGCCTGATCTGACTGATCTGGGCACCAATCATTTCATGTCCAGGACTGCTGTCGGTTTAGGCTGGTATGGAATTCTGTCGCTTCTGCTGCTTGCCAATCCTGTTGCCGGCAGATTGTTTCTGAATCCGCAGAAAAAAGCCCTGGATAAAATCAATGAGATTAAAAACTGCGGAATCGACGCAGTCAGTGTTCCTAAGTACAAAGCCCAGGTTTTGGAACTGATTGTCTCCTCAATCGGAGCATTGTATCTTGCTTTGAGTATTCTGGCCTTAGCCTGGTTGTATTTTTTGTACGGATGTTCTTACGAAGCATCCATGAATTTTCTGGCCTCCTGTTTCCAGCATAAAGGCGGTACAGTCAGAAAACTGGAATTATACCGCGATTCCAGAAAATTGAAACTCGGAATGACTACCTCTGAAGTCATGTCCCTGATAGGCAAACCTGATCAGATCTGGCCTGACCGCCTGGGTGAAGAAATGGAGGAAGTCTGGGGTTATCCATGCTACAGGCGCGGAATCAAATGTCATTTCCTGCAAAGCGATAAACGTCTGCATAAAATCGACATCGAATGGGATAATCAGACTACCGGAAAATATGACAAACTGGAGGATGAGAGCTGGCGCCTGAGATACAAGTATGATTCGACAGTCAATGCGATCTGGGAGAGAAATCTTCCTGACGACCCACTTGTAAGGCTGAGACTTTGCAGATACCTGACAGACCGCACCTGCGGCCTGCTTTCCGCTTCTCCGAAAACTGAGGAAGTGATGTATGCAGTGCGGACAGCGATCAGTGAAAGTATGAATCCATCTGCCACGATTGAAGCACTCACTGATAAAGTTGTTTCAGAACTGCTGCGTGAACTGCCTGGAGCAAAAGAAATCGATTTCAGGAATTTACCAAGAGCCGGTAACTGAATTGAAAATATTGGATTGAAATTAATACTTCCTGTGCGAAAGCCCGATCACCTGCTCATAAACCGCGGCCAGGAGACAAAGCGAATACGGCAGGCTGAGCAGCAGGAAAAAATCAGATTTCAACATCGGCAGATGGATTAACAGAATAAGAAAAGACAAAAAAGTGAATTTCCAGAAGCTGTGACTGATTATTTCCCGCGAGGCTCTGGCTGCGTCTTTGGATTTCATCCCTTTCTCCAGGACTAAAAGTGGAGAAAGCTGATAAACAATCAAAAAATACAATCCGGGTAACACCACAATCACAAGACCTAAAACAAAATAAAAAATAATTGAAATGCAATTCAAGCAGAATGGAAAAAGATAATGCCTGATCCTCAGAATATCCTTAACTTCAGGATTTTCTCCTCTTAATTTCCTAAAGCAGCAGATAAGATATCCTCCAGCCAGTAATAAAATAAAGGGGACCCGAAAAAGCCAGGTCTGGTTACCGGAATTCAATAAAATATGCATGCCAAGTGAGGTGTTCTGATACTGAATCTGCAGGATCAAGATTGCAAGCAGCCAGATAAAAATTAAACCGACAGGAAGTGTGGAAAGAAAAATCCGGGCAGCCTTTTTCAGGGCTGCTTTAAGGGAGAAATCATAATCAGTGAATTTTAACGGATCAACCTTTGAGTTTTCCTGAAAAAGGCAGGCCCCTTTGCCGCGCAAGGCTTCCGGAATCAGCGGAATCCCGTCTGCAGGACAATATTGGATTCCAGGCTGGTAAAAATTCCCGCATTTGGGGCAGCTGGGCTGCATTTTCAGCGGTTCCACCAGGATCGAACCATCGCCGGCACAGCGGGTCTGATTAGCAGGATATTTTTTCCGGCAGAATGGGCAGATTTTGGATGTTTCGTCAGGCGGCGGTGCAAGCTGAGGGTCAGCCTGAATTTCGCTTTTCTGCTGCGCGGAAGCGTTGGAATTCCTGGAATCAGGATCTTTTTCGCTGGAAAAATTATTGATCATTTCCAAAACACCGCCTAAAAACGGCTTGCTGTCCTGGGCACGGATCGCTTCAGCCAGCTCGTGAGCTCCGGCATAACGATCCGCAGGTTCTTTGGCCAGGCATTTCAGGACTATTTTGCACAACGCTGGGGAAAGATTAGGATTATATTTCCGCGGGTCAAGCGGCGGCTCCATGGTCACCTGTTTTACAACTGCAGCGAAATCTTCTTCCTCCACAACTTTATGCAGTGTAAGAAGTTCGTAATAAATCAATCCCAGGCCATAAAGGTCAGTGAGACAGGAAACTTTACTCCTTTTACCCATGAACTGTTCAGGCGCCATGTAATTGAGTGTGCCTACCATCTGATCCACTTGAGTCAGGGCTGTGTCCAGCTCTTTTTTGGCTAAGCCGAAATCCACCAGCTTGGCCTGGCCTCCTCCGTCGATCAGGATATTGGAAGGTTTGATGTCGCGGTGGATGATTCCCAGTTTATGAACCTCTGCCAAAGCTTCGGCAAGGCTGATAATCAAACGGTTGACTTCTTTGAGATAGGACTGGTCAAGCAGCGGGTTGGTATTGGGGTCGCGCAGAAAATAGGGCTGATTAGGGTCAACAGGCCTGAGATATCCGTTTTCCAGCAGCTCTTCCAGCTGGTATTTTCCGCTGGCAATCATTCTGGATTTACTGAGAAACGAATCCAGGGAAGCCCCTGCCACATACTCCATCACAAAATAGGGATAACCATTGTGCTCGCCATAGGCGTATATCTGAATTATGCCGGGATGTCTGCATTGGGCCAGTGATTTGGCTTCCCGGATGAAACGGGTTCTGCTTTCATCACTCTCAGCCACTGAGTTCATGATCTTGATGGCTACCGGCCGGTCCAGATTATCATCATTGGCTTTATAAACCATGCCCATTCCGCCTTCACCGATTTTATCGATGACCCGGCAGCCGGACAGCATAATGTCTTTTTCCAGCTTAACCATTGAGCCGAATATCTGAGCAAAAAGTAGGATTGTTTAGAATATCGATCGCCATGTTTATGATTTTACAAAAAATCCAGCCTGTTGACAAATATTATTAAACAGGCCAGCATAAATTAGATTAATTCAAATCATGCAGTAAAATTGAAAGAAAGGTGATTTCATGGCCGAATTATTATCATCTTCTTGCTTCAAACTCTGCCTCTGCCTGTTCCTTCTCTGTCTGAAAGGCACTCTCTATGCTGAATCCACCGGGGAGATCAGGAACAGGGAAATCGTGACCAGCGAGATCGAGACCAGGGTGGACAATTCGCTGCTGCACTTCTACGACAAAGTCAGCGGGGGCAGGCGGCTCGTCAAGCAGGCTAAGGCTGTGCTCGTCTTCCCCAGGGTCTACAAAGTGGGAGTGGCTTTCGGCCTGGAATATGGCGAGGGTGCGATGCGGGTCGACGGCAAGACCATTGACTATTACAGCATGTCCACAGCCTCTTTTGGATTCCAGCTGGGAGCTGAGAAAAAAACCGTGATCCTGCTTTTCATGCAGGAAGACATTTTCAAAAAGATCAGGTCAGGGAACAAATGGAGGGCAGGACTGGATGCTTCGATCACAGTGGCAGGCACAGGGGACGGCGGACCAGTCAACACCGACAAGGTCAGTCCTCAGATCCTGGCTTATGTGATCGGCCGCAGAGGCCTGATGTACAGCCTGTCGCTTGAAGGCACCAGATTCACTAAAATGGAATTCCCTGAGAAAAAGCCATGATCTCCCTTTTAATTTTCATGATGCTCTTCTGCTTCCAGTCAATACCGGCGCAGGCTGAATCCGCTACTGAAACCAACGAACGCGCTGACCTCATGCTTGCGGATTTCCACCATCATGTCACCAATGGGGACGAGCTGGTAAAAAAAGCCAAGGCAGTGCTGGTGCTGCCCCGTGTATACAGGATCGGGCTGATGTCAGGGAATGAGCATGGCGAAGGAGTGCTGCGGATCAACGGAAAAACCGAGGATTATTATCTGCTTGACCTTTTGAGCAACCAATTGGCAGCCCAGCGGAAAAGCATCATCCTGCTCTTCATGCAGGACAGTTCCCTTGCGAAATTCCGCTCCAGGCCCACCTGGAAAATCACGGAAGAAGCAGCGCTTGGAATGCCGAAGACTGGGAAGCAGGGATTCCTGGACATCCGGAAACTTGAAGACCCTGTGATTGGATTCGTGATCGGCCGCAAGGGTTTGATTTACGATCTTTCACTTGCCGGAGCGGTATTCACCAGAATGAAGTTCGAGAAAGAGATACATGCAGAAGAAACTGCTGAGATAAGTTCCGGAACTTCAGAAACTACATCTGAACTCAGCCCTTAGACCTCAGTCCTTCTTCGCCTTCTTAAGTTCAGCGACCTCTTCCCTGAGCCGTTTCAGTTCTTCCAGAATCATCCTCTCTGTGACATCTTCGCGGGCTTCGCTTTCTATATACTCTTCCTGAAAATCCTTATACTCAGCTTCCACAAACTTGGATGCCAGCAAGGCTGTGAAAATCCCGAAAATCACCATGCCTGCGATCATCAGGAATCCGGCCAGGATCTTGCCGCTTGCAGTCAGAGGGAAATAGTTCCCGTAACCTCCGCCGGCGACGATGGTGTTGAAAGCCCACCAGAGCGCATCTCCCGCATTTTTCACATTCGCTTCAGGCGTAGTCTCGATGTTGAGAATAGTAATCGAAGAGGAAATGAGGAGCGCAAACCAGATCACAGTTATGGAAGCAAAGATCGACCGCTTGCGGTTGGTGAAATAGTAATGAAAAATGACATGCGTGGAACGTACGGCTCTCAGGATTCGCAGGACCCGGATAACCCTGGCAATCCGGCCTACCCGCAGGTAATGGATATTGGGAATGCTGGAAATAAGGTCAATCCAGCCCCACTTCAGGTATTCCATTTTGTCCCTTGCCCTGAACAGATGCCAGAAGAAATCACCAATAAAGACAAAACAGATCAGGGTGTCTATATCCCAGAGCAGATCTACAGTCTCCGGGGAAAGGGTGCAGGCTGTTTCCACAAGAATCGCAAGCAGCACATAAATGGAAAGTAACAGGATCACTATCTGCCAGGGTCCAGGGACCGGCATCTCAGAATAAACGATTTTTTCCCTGTTCACTTCCCCCCCTTCCTGCAGGCTGTATCCTGAAATATCTGAGATTTCCTCCCAGTCCGGGATGCAGCCGTCTGCAGCGGTCTCTGTAGCCCAGCATCACGTTCCTGAGCCTGGGATAGCAGACCTGGCTGCAGATGTCCTCTTCATTGTTCGTGCAGAGTATGAATCTCCTGTTTCCCGGATCGCTCAGGTTGAGTTCCAGTACGGCCTGACCGGTGCTCCCTGAACCTGCAAAAAAGTCCAGCACGATTGCATCCTTCTTGCCTGTACAATTACCGATTTCCAGGATTTTTTTCAGAAACTCCACTGGTTTTTTCCCATTACGGAATTCCACTCCACCTTCCTGGCCGACTCTGTTGAATTCGGAAACAAAGTCGAAAAAATTGGGGCAGGGGAATTCTTTTACAGACTCGCCGCTTTGAGGTACACCCTGAAGATAGTTCCCGTTTTTCCGGTCTGTAGGGGTGAGAAAGTACCTGCATCCCATTCCATCGTCTCCGATTCCTTCCACCCTGTAAAGATACCCGCCAGGCTTTCCGGCAAGGTATTTCATGTAAAAGCGGCCGCTGGAATTTCCTTCCTTGAGCGTGCCGCGGATATTGATCTTCTTGAGCATGCCTGCTCCAGGGTCTCCTTTAACCAGTTCAAATTCCCCTGGGCCGAATACTGCCGTTTTTTTTCCCCCGAATCGGACAAGCTGCGGATTGTCCTTCAGTTCCCTGATCTTGTACCTGTAATCATCCATTCTGGCGGATTCCCGTCTCTTCCATGGTTTGAACCCGCGCTTCCTGTAAAGCAGCAGGTATTCCACAACTTCGTGGAAAGCCTTGTCGCTCTTGAGGAATCTCTTCTCATGCCTGACCTTGACTGAGACAGTGGTAAGATAATTCCGCTCTCCGAAAATCTCGTCGCACAAAAGCTTCAGATGGGCGAACTCATCTTCATTGATGGAAATGAAGATGGCACCTTCGTCGGCTAGAAGATCCCTTGCCGGAATCAGCCTTTTCCGCATGAATGAAATCCAGCGCCCGTGCCTGTCTCCATCGCCGGATCGGAAATTGTCCAGATAGCGGAAATCAGTGCGTCCGGTATTGTAAGGAGGATCGATGTAAATCAGGTCGATTTTGCCGCGAAAATCCCGATTCAGCAGGTGCAGGGCCTCAAGGTTCTCGCCTTCGATCAGCAAGTTTTCCGGCTGCCCGGGGGTGGTCACAATTGAAAGATCGCAGGCTTCGGATAACTCAGGCAACCCGGAAAAATCCTCACTTTCCGTCCCGGTTTCAGACAGACTGCATTCCCTCTCGAGAATTTCGATTCGCTTGATCAGCGCCCGCCTGTTCCAGCTTGTATATTTTCCGGATTCCTTGCTCACTTGTCAGTCAGTTTCACTCCAAAAAGTTCTTTTAAGATGTCGCAGGTTATTTCACGCGCCTTTGTGCCCCTGGCATCGTCAGGAGCGGAAATATTCGCTGCGAACAGGTAATCACTGGTTTTAAGTTTCAGATGCCCCACAAACCAGCCCAGAGTCCACTTGTCGTTCACAAAAGCAGATCCTGTCTTTCCGGAGAATTCCAGATTCTTCTCCTGTTCCTGAACCATGATTTTTCTGACAGTTTCCATGCTCCGCTGTTCGAACGGCAGTTTATCGCGGTACAATCTCTTGAGAAAAATCACCTGCTCGATGGCTGAAACCTTGAGAGTGCTGTTCAGCCAGAAAGTATCTATCCCTCCTGAAATATCGCAGTTTCCATATCCGACACCATTGAGGTATTTCTGCATCTTCAGCGGGCCGACCCTGCGGGAGTTCTCCTGGAAATACCAGACCACTGAATCGCGGAACGCGCTCTGCAGGGTCTGCTCTTTCTCCCAGCTCCCATAAGGCTGCTTTGTTCCATCCCATTTGAAGAGAGTGTTTTCATCATTGAGAATCCCGGCATCCAGTCCTGCCAGGCTGTTAAACACTTTAAATGTGGAGCAGGGAGAAAATCTGGTTTCGCATCTGTGATAATTATAAAAAGTGTATTGTCCGGATTTCATGTCATAAAGCACGAAACAGCCATCGTAACCCTTGAAATACTTCCCGAGCTGCTCCTCTGCGCGGGTATGAAATCCTTTTGTGACCACACCTTCCCAGAGAGGGCGTTCACTGCTGCCGACCCTTAGTTCTACTTTCACATTGCGTCTGGTAGCCTTGGTATAGGAATGATCGCGGGCGTCAGTGACCGTGAATTCCATCTCCAGATTCCCGCTGCTCGCCGGGATAGTGGTTTTCCAGACTGCGATTTCGGCAGTATTGTCTTCTGACACGAGTTTGTATTCGCAGATGCCGTGTTCGTGGTCGACAGTCAACAGATACGGTTTATCCTCCAGGCCTTCCCTCAGGCCATAAACGAGATTCGACGACTGAATCATCGCAGGTTTTCCCATGAACGGCAGAAAAGTATTGATCTCGCGGCCGATCAGGAAGATATCGCCTGTTTTAGGATCTCTGTAACAATCCTCATCCGAATAATCCACTACATTATGCACTGGCCGGAATTTCTTTTTGTCATTGTCATAGGACATGAATTCGCCTTCCCACTTGCCGATAAAGGGAAGAAAATCCGGATGCAGCGAAACTCTCTCACACTGGAAAGTCCCTGGTTTCTGGTTGAAATCCCTGGAACAGTCCACTACTTCCCCGGCCAAAACCACGGTTGCGACCAACGCCATGATTACGATCAATTTTCCAGCCATTGCGGGGCTCCCGACAAATCCAACCACTTTCATCCAAACCTCCGTAATATTTTCCGACAGACATGTCATTCACAGAAATTAACCTGGATTGGTATAAAATTCTATCAGATTTGTTCAGACTATTAAATAGAGCCATGAATCAGCAGTACCCATAGCAGTATGATGAAAAAGTCCAATTAGTGGTAACTGTGGTCATCACCCGCCCCTTGACAAGCCTATCCTGCTGTCATAAAATCCCCTAAAATGCTAGTTTTGAAAGTGCTCATATGATTTACTTTCTAGTCGGAATATTCTTACTGATTACAGGCAGCATCACTTCCCTGTTCTTCCCTGAAAATCGGAAAGGACAGATTGTTTCAGCTTTCACTGCCCTGGCAACCTTTTGCTTATTCGTGAGTGTACTTCCGGTTTTGTCAGGCAGTAGACTTTACCCTACTCTCGGATTTTCACATCTTTTAACAGGAACAGTCGATCTGACAATCGATCCTTTGTCTGCATTTTTCGTTCTTACCATTTCAATCTTAAGTATGATCACAACAATTTATGCCTGCGGTTATCTGAAATCCGATCAGGATAAGGGAAAACAGACAGCGCTTCAGTTTTTCTTCCTGCCTCTCTTGACTTGTTCGATGCTTCTGGTTGTCACTCTGAGAAATGGCCTGGCATTTTTATTTGCCTGGGAATTGATGTCAATGGCTTCGTATTTTCTGATCACTTATGAAAATGATAATCGGGAAGTATTCGCTGCTGGAATCGAGTATCTGATTTTCACTCATCTGAGCCTGATCATCCTCTCCATCGGATTCGTCCTGCTGGCCAACCGCTCAGGCAGCTACAGTTTCGACACATTCCGTTTTGCCATCTCCACTTTCCAGCACCCTGGCCTGATCTTCATCCTCTTCTTTTGCGGTTTCAGCCTGAAAGCAGGCTTTATCCCGTTCCACATCTGGCTGCCTCGGGCTCACCCTGCCGCACCCAGCCATGTCTCAGGACTGATGTCAGGAGTGATGATTAAAACCGGAATTTACGGAATCGCCAGAATTCTGACATTCATGGATACAATTCCTTTCTGGCTGGGCTTTCTGGTGCTGGCAGTCTCCACCTTTTCAGCAGTGGTTGGAGTATTGTTCGCACTCGCTCAGCATGATCTGAAACGGTTGCTTGCCTATCACAGCGTGGAAAACATCGGAATCATTGGAATGGGCATGGGAATAGGCATGCTGGGCATCTCCACCGGCAACAGTACCGTGGCTTTTCTGGGCTTCGCGGGAGCCTTCCTGCATGTACTCAATCACTCGCTTTTCAAAGCCCTGCTCTTTTTCGGGGCAGGAGCGGTCTATAGAGCAACACATCTGCGTGACATTGAGCTGTTGGGCGGGTTGATCAAGTCCATGCCGTTTACAGCGGCCTTCTTTCTCGTTGGCTCAATGGCCATCTCAGGGCTGCCGCCTTTCAATGGATTTGTCAGCGAATTTCTGATTTATTTTGCCCTTCTCAAGGCTTCCCTGATCAGACTCCCGGTGCTGATCTTAATTTCAGTGGCAGCCATTTCCTTTCTGTCCTTTGTGGGAGTAATGGCGATGATGTGCTTCTCCAAAGCTTTCAGCATTGTCTTCCTGGGACTGCCGAGAAGTCCTGCAGCATCGGAAGTGCGAACCGAAGCCGACCGGTTGATGCTTCTTCCGATGGCCGCCCTCTCGGCCCTCTGCATCCTGATCGGCTTCCTGCCGCAGCTTGCGCTCGGGATTGTCAACAGCGCTGCGCAACAGTTCACAGGAATCTCGGCCAAAGCGATCCCATCGCTTGCTGTCCTGAACCAGATCTCTCTGATTTCAGTGGCACTGGTGACAGTGACACTTGTTTTGTTCTCTCTGCGCAGACGGCTGCTTACGGGACATGAGTCCTCATTTAAAACCTGGGACTGCGGTTATCAGAAAGGAAGCATCCGGCTTCAATATACTGCTTCTTCATTCGTAAGCCGTTTCCTGGTTCTGATGAAGCCTATGCTTAACGGTGAAACAGATTTATCGCCACCCAAAGGTTTATTCCCGCTCAAAGCTTCTTTTTCATCACACAGTCATGATCTGTTCCGGAACTTTTTCATGAATCCCCTGCACAGATTATATTTCTGGCTTCAGAAGAATCTGAGCTGGATCCAGAGCGGCAGTACACAACAATATATAAAATACGGCCTTATCTTCCTGCTGCTGGCTTTGCTGGGGGCTGTAGGGATGATGCCATGACTCTTCTGAATCTACTGATCATCTTTGTTTTCCCCCTGCTTTTTATCGGTATAATAAACTGTGAAAAAGCTTGGTGGGCCGGACGAATCGGTCCCAGGCTCCTGCAACCGTATCATGATTTTATCCGTCTTCTGAAGAAAGGAACTGTCATCAGCACGACATCTTCCCAGATCTTCGGCATTGCTCCAGCGCTCAATCTGGGAGCAGTGATACTGGCAGGCCTGCTGCTGCCACTGGTCAATAAGAAGTCGCTCCTGAGCTTCGAAGGTGACTTCATCGTCTTTGCCTATCTTCTGGCTCTGGCTAAATTCGCATCCATCCTCTCAGCAATGGACGTCGGTTCCAGCTTTGAAGGAATGGGAGCCAGCCGTCGCATCACTTTTTCGGCATTCGTCGAACCGGCTTTTCTAATGATACTGGCAACACTTGCCACAACCAGCGGCTGCACATCGTTTTCCCGGATTTTTGATGTGCTGCGTTCTGCGCCTCAGGTACAGATCTTAAGCATCGGACTCTGCTCCGCGGCTTTTTTCATCATGCTGCTGACAGAAGGCTCCAGAGTACCTGTGGATGATCCCAACACCCATCTTGAACTGACGATGATCCATGAAGTCATGATCCTTGATAACTCCGGTCCGGACCTGGCTTACTACACTCTCGCCCACGCTATGGAAATGGTTTTTATCAGCAGTCTGATCGCAGCTCTGATCCTGCCGGTATATTCCTCGATCCTGATAGCCTTCGTAGCTTTCACGGCAATTTTAATCGTACTGGCACTTGCAATTGCCATCTGCGAAATTTCCATGGCCAGGCTCAGGATGAGCCATATCCCCCAGTATATTTACTTCATGAATTCGCTCGCCTGTATCCTGCTCTTCGCCATGATCCTGATACTGTTCGCTGGGAGGAAATAAATGGCAAATGCCCTGATCATACTCTTTGGAATCACCATCTTCTACATTTCTTCCACCAGCCGGATCGAAGGTTACATCAAGGCTCTCTCATTCCAGGGGCTTCTGCTCTTTCTACTGATCTCCATGGAAATCAACAAGATTCCACTCCTCGCCTCCACACTCCTGATAATTGAAACTCTGGGATTGAAAACTTTCCTGATACCCTGGTTTCTCATGCACATTGTTCGCAAGAACAACATTTACCGGGAAATCGAACCCAACATCCCGAGTTTTTACTCTGTGGTGCTGACCACCCTGATTTTTTCCTTCGGATTCTTCGTAGCTTTCTGGACCACCAGATCCCCTTCGAACATCCAGGCCGTCTACTTCAGCATTTCAATTTCAGCGATAATTTCAGGATTATTGATCATCCTCAACCGCAAGAAGATCATCACCCACATCATGGGTTTCATGATCCTGGAAAACGGCACTTTCCTGCTGTCACTCGCTGTGGCTGAGGAGATGCCGCTGCTGGTTAATCTGGGAATGCTCCTGGACATTTTCGTGGGTGTGTTCCTGCTCGGAATCATGGTAACCAGAATCCATACCTCGTTTGAAGAACTGGACGTAGACATCCTGACAAACCTTAAGGACTGACATGATCAGATTGAACATGATCCAGCTGCTGCTGTTTACCCCCCTGGTGCTAATACCAGTGCTTCTGCTGTTTCGGAAAAAAATTCTCAACAGAATCGGCCTGCTGGGCTACGCTATTACCTACCTCATTTCTACAGCCTGCCTGATAGCAGTCCCGGAGCGGTATACGAATTATTTTGCAGTGGACCCTCTGAACATTGTCTTTCTGGCAATCCAGGCCCTGGTATTTTCCAGCGTAGCCTTCTACCACATCTATTTCTTAAAAGCCCATAATTACTCCAGGGAATGGGACACCTATTACACTTCGTTACTGCTTTTGTTCGTCCTCTGCATGACCGGAATGCTGCTTGCCACACATCTGGGACTTTTCTGGGTGCTGATCGAAGCTACGACTCTGGTCACAGCTCCGTTCCTGTTCGATGAGAAGAGCAAGGCATCACTGGAAGCCGCCTGGAAATACCTGTTCATCTGCTCAATCGGCATTTCTTTCGCCTTTGTAGGATTGACCCTGCTTTTTCTTGGAGCCCAGCAGATTAATTCGCTTTTCTTCCAGGACCTGGTAGCATCCGCGGACAAAATCAACCCGTTCTGGCTCCTGATGTCTTTCGTTTTCATCCTGGTAGGATTCGGCACCAAGGCCGGATTGTCGCCTCTCCACTCCTGGCTGCCTGACGCACATTCCGAGGCACCTTCCCCGATTTCAGCCATGCTTTCCGGGACCCTGCTCAATGCAGCCATGCTGGGTATCTTCAGGGTGTTCAGAATTATGGAGCAGGCCAGACTCGATCATTATCCCAGAATTCTCCTGATCACGATGGGTTTCCTGTCAGTAACCATCTGCGCTATCTATACTCTGAAAACCTGCAGTTTCAAGCGAATGCTGGCATATTCGTCTGTAGAGCATATCGGCATCATCGCGCTGGCGGTGGGAATCGGCAAGGCCGCTGCCCTGGCTGCAATCATCCACCTGGTAGGGCACTCTCTTTCCAAGACAGTGCTTTTCCTTACATCAGGGAATATCTATGACCGTTTTCACACGAAACAGATCGACGAAGTACATGGAATTCTGGAATCAGACCCTATCTCAGGCTGGATCTGGTTCCTTGGTTTTCTGAGTATCGCAGCTTTTCCGCCCTTCCCTCTCTTTTTCTCTGAATTTCTGATTCTGAAAGCCCTGTTTATCGGCGGTCATTGGCTGCTGGCGATGATTCTTTTTCTGCTTTTAACCATTGTGATGTATGGAATGGGCAATGCTTTCCTGGGCATGGGATTCGGTAAAGGGATGATTCCCCCGGCCAGAATCCATATTTTTTCGCTGCTGCCGCAGATCGTGCTGCTTCTTCTGCTGCTGCTTACTTCGCTGCTTCCCGGCGGGCTCTTCGCCCTGCTGGAGAGAGCAGGTAATTTTATTTAAGTCAGAGGAGTAAAATGGACTGGCTGATTGCAAGTAACAATTCTTCGATCAAGCTTGCGGACATCCCGTTTCCATCATTCAATGAATTCAGGTCGGAAATCATTGACCTCTGCAGCAGTGGATTCAGGGTCTGCGCTTTTTTCGGGCATAAGGTCAAAAACGGAGTCAACATTTACGCGATCCTTTCCGCTGATGATGCCCCCAAACTGGCAATCTCCTCCTCAGTGCTTGCCGAAAAATCCCGCTATCCATCGATCACTCCGAAAATCCCATCATTCCATGCCTTTGAACGGGAACTTTTTGAAGAATTCGGCTTGTATCCGGAGGGACACCCCTGGCTGAAACCAGTGCGTTACTCGTACAACTCAACTTGCGGAAAAATGGAAGACTATCCTTTTTTCTCCATGTCAGGCGAGGAAATCCATGAAGTCGGAGTAGGTCCGGTACATGCAGGGATCATCGAACCAGGGCATTTCAGATTCATGTGCAACGGCGAACGGGTCTTCCATCTGGAAATCCAGCTCGGCTACCAGCACAGGGGAGTGGAAACACTGCTGCTCGACCGCCCTGAACTTAAACCAAATTTCCGTCATCACCTGGCTGAATCGATCGCCGGTGATTCCACCATCGCCCATGTCACTGCCTACTGCTCACTGATCGAAGCTCTGACCGGCTGTGAAACTCCTCCCAGAGCCAGATTCATCAGAACCGTCGCACAGGAACTCGAAAGGGCAGCCTGTCATCTCGGGGACCTTTCAGCGCTCGCGAACGATGTGGCCTACCTTCCGGCCAGCTCATTCTACGGTAACTTCAGGACACCACTGATCAACACCCTCCAGGCCATCTGCGGCAACAGATTCGGAAAAGGCTTAGTGTGTCCCGGTGGTGTCAGCTTTGACCTGCCGAAGGAATCGATCGATAAAATCGGGAAAACTCTTGCAGATACACTGGCCGGATTCAACCTGATCAGCAGGGATCTGTTTTCCTCGGTTACAGTGCTTTCCAGATTCGAAAAAACCGGCATAGTGGATAAACCCACTGCCGACTCCATAGGTCTGACCGGACTGGCCGGTCGAGCTTCAGGACTCGCCAGGGACATCCGCACCGATCATCCCTATGCTTACTATTCAGTGAAACCGATAGACACATTCACCCAGGCAAGCGGAGATGTCTTTGCCAGAGCCTATCAGAGATTTGAAGAAGCCAGGGCATCCCTTCAATACCTGATCATGATACTTCCTGACTGGCAGGAGGGCGGATTGGTCAGCAGTCCCGGACAGATAAACCCTGATTCTCTCGCTGTTTCACTCACTGAGGGCTGGCGTGGGGAGGTGCTGCATGCTGCAATCACTGATGATGCCGGCAGGATAGTAAAGTATAAAGTGAAAGACCCATCCTTCTGTAACTGGTATGGCCTGGCGCTCGCCGTCAGGAACCAGGAAATATCGGATTTTCCGCTCTGCAACAAAAGTTTCAACCTGTCTTATTGCGGTAATGATCTATAGGAGAAACCATGCTGGGATGCGCTAGATTAAGACTCAAGTTCGGGAACTTGGCAATTGCTGACCTCAAAGCCGCAAAACTCGCAGCTCCCTTCAGGGGTCTGCCCGAGCTGGTGAATGGAAAATGCCCGGAAAATTGCAGCCAGTGCCTGAAAACCTGCCCGACTGGAGCCGTCTCCTTTGCTCCGCTGATGATCGACCTGGGCCGCTGTATCTTCTGCGGGGACTGTGCCCGGGAATGTCCGGAAAAAGCCATCTCTTTTTCCAGCTTCCATAAAACCGGCACCAACAGCCGTGAATTCCTGAAAGTCGGTCAGATCACTGCCGATGACTATCTGAAAAACTCCATAGTCCCTGACGAATCAGTGAGGAAAATCTTCGGGAAATCCCTGAAGTTGAGGCAGGTGTCCGCTGCAGGCTGCAATTCCTGCGAAATGGAGCTGAACGCCTGCGGGAACGTGAATTTCGACCTGGGAAGATTCGGGATCGAGTTCGTGGCATCTCCGAGACATGCCGACGGGATCGTGATCACAGGGCCTGTCTCGAAGAACATGGCTCCTGCCCTGCTCGACACATACCGTTCGATACCAGACCCGAAGATCGTGATTGCAACCGGTGCCTGCGCGATCAGCGGCGGAGTTTTCGCAGGTTCGCCTGCCCTGGACAGATCCTTTTTTGAACAGGTCAAGGTTGATCTGTTCATCCCCGGCTGCCCGATCCATCCCCTGACATTCATCAATGCATTGCTGGATTATCTGAAGATTTAATGCTTCAGCTTTTCTTCCAGGATCGGTATGATCCGTTCCGACAGCAGCAGTTTTTTGATCTTTTCACTGGTCCCTTTTTTTCTCAAAGGAAGCATCTGATTGGCGAGCTTTTCTGAGATCGCGTCTTTTTCCAGCCTGAAGTGCGGTGCATCCATACTTCTCACTTCATTGAACACAGACTCGATCTTTGAAAGATAGTCTTTTTCATCGTATTCGAGCGCAGGTGGAAGCTTGTCGCGCACTTTTTCCAGCACCTGGTTCATGATTCTGTCTTTCATTTTCTCATATTTTGCCGCAGGCATGGCCTGAATCCTTTCCAGGCCTTTGGCGACACCCTGACCAGGCTCTGCCTGGCCGATGCGATTCTGGCTGACACGTGGAACTATGCAGGGTTTATAGGCCTCCAGGGCGCATTTCTGGAAATCCAATAGCTTTGCTTCAACCTCGTCCGCGATCCCGTCCAGCCTGGTCTCGGCTTCTTTAGCGGTATCCTCGACCAGTTTCCTGTTCCGTTCGAATCTCTGCTTGTCAGGGTCTTCGAGGATGGTGCGGCCCTGTCCGACCTGATCACGGATCGCAGATAAGTTCTGGACGATTTCGGATTTGCGCTCTGATATTTTCTGAAACGAGTCGTTGCGGATTTTACCCACTTCCCTGGCTTTTCCCAGGATGAACTGCATCTGTTCAGGCTTGAGGTCAAGCCCATTTAATAGATTCAGGATCTGAATGTCTTCCCTCAGAGCCTTGGCTTCAGAAATTTCGTCTTCAGCAGCAGACACACAACCTGCAAAAAATAAAATCGCCAGGGAAAAAAACATTTTTTTCATGAAATCTCCTTTACAGATAAAAACGTAAGGGCGGATTTCAAATCCGCCCTTATGCCTGTATTGACAATGGTTACTGATCAATTCAATTCCCGATCAGATCATTGACCTGTTGATCAATGATTGTGATTATTTCTTCAGTCGTATAGCTGGGGTCCGGGGTTGGTGCCGGAGTCGGTGCCGGCGCCGGAGTCGGATTTGGAGCTGGTGTCGGGTCAGGTGCAGGAGTGGGATTAGGAGCCGGTGTTGGAGCCGGCGTCGGGTCAGGTGCAGGGGTGGGATTAGGAGCCGGTGCTGGAGCTGGCGTTGGATTTGGAGCTGGTGTTGGAGCTGGATTAGGGTCAGGTGCAGGGTCGGGAGTCGGAATCGGGATTGGAATCCAGGGTGAAGGGTCTGGATCAGGGGCAGGATCCGGATTAGGATCTGGCGATGGATTCGGACTTGGACCTGGATCCACTCCGCCTTTATAATCCACATAAGCATTGTAGCAGCCTACATTGCATTTTCCGTATTCGATATACATGAAACCTGATTCTCCCCAGTTTCTTCCCCAGGAATTCTTCAAAATCCAGCATCCGCTGCCTTTGCTGTCGTCCCAGCCTATCAGAGCTACGATGTGATTAGTTGAATATTGATTGTCATGATTGAAGATTCCGCCTGAGTAATGCGAAAAGCTGCTGTCAGCTGCAATACAGGTGGACACAGCTCCGTAAGTATAGATCGCCTGCTTGATCTGGTCGACGTAGTCATCCACATATCCACAGCTTGAAGCTTTATATGGTCTGTTAGTGCCGGATTTGCAGGAGCAGTCATAAGCCTGGTATGGATACTCTTTTTCCAGCGAGCCACCGTAGTTTTTGAAGTATTTGATTACATCCAGCCCGCCGCCATTGCAACTGTATCCCCATGGATTGCAATCCAGAAGATCCTGTTCAGCAAGGTCGATTTCTTTTTTATCCTTGATCATGATCGCTGATTCCATGGCCGCAGTTGCCCCGAAAGCCCAGCAGCTTCCGCAACTTTTCTGATGCTTGACTGCAGACACTCCATTCTGCTCGCGCCAGTCCCATTTGTCAGGCAGACGGTCTTTTCTGGCCGGGAATCGCTTGAGACTGGCTTTGACTATCTCGCCCATATTTTCCGGGATGATTGCACCTGTCACTTTGTCAAGACTCGCACAATCCGGCACCGCATCTATGGAAACAGTGTACAATCCGCCTTCAGCTCTGGCGACTGCCTCCACTTCCTGGAGAACTTTGCGGCTGTCAAACATCCGATATGGAGAATTGACGCCTGCCGATAGATTTGCGGGAGAAAAAAAGATGGAAATCAGGATCAGAAGAAATACTGCCCTCATTACTCATACCCCCTGCTTACCACTTATCTGAATACTATACTATAATTATAGTCAGGTCAGGACCTTTTTCAAGGACATTCGGACTTAAGTCATTTAATGTAAATTTACACCAGGATCACATTTTCCCATGGGACAGTACTATGATCTGGGCTGCATCCACGTATTCGTTGCCGTCGACATGCACGGTTTTGTCCTCGCTTACAGTCCCCACGTAAACCAGCTTATTATAGAGGAGCAGTTGCTTGAGCCGCAGCTTGTCTGTAACCAGTGATCTGGGAATCTCGGTCCCGAGATTCAGGCAGTTGAATTCGTATCCTTCAGGAGATGTCAGATGCCTGAAGAGAGGGTCTATATTCTTCTGGAAAGTCACCTGGGTCAGGTATTTTCCAGCAAGTTTCTGGGAGAGGATCGTATTCCTGTATTTGCTGTTCTGATTGAGTATTTCCTCATTAGCCGGGTCTTCAAGGATAGTGCTGATCCTGTACAGGAAAGGATCGTCTGATCCGAAAAGGGTAAGAATGTATAGAGTCAGCAGAAACGAGGCCTTGTCCTCCAGGTTGATGATTACATGGTCGTAGTTTTCCTCTTTCAGTTTCATGATCAGATCACGGTCAAAATACTGGTCCTGCACATCCAGTACAATGTTGGAGGAATGGAATTGTTCCTTTGACCGCTCGTCCAGAAAGCTGTCCAGATTCCAGAACCTGTGATGATTTCCGATCATGCAGATCTTTCTTTGTACTATTTCTGAAGGTCCCTCGATTTTTTTTATTCCGATGGGATCATATTTAATTCTGTTATCGAATTCCACGCTGTTTTCATTTTCTGCGGCCATGATCAGCCAGTCTCCAGCTTCCAGTTTGCGGCCGCAAGGCGCAAGCACGAGTTCAAACCCTTTGGCCGAGGATTTCGTAAATCCAAGCAGCACGCCCCGGCAGAATTTAACGTTCAGGTCTTCGAAAGTCATTTCATTGTCCAAACCTAGATGCCTATAACGGTTGGGATCAAGGAAGTAGATCTCCCTGCCATAGTAAGAGAGCAGCTCATGATAAATTTTGTAATAGGAAATATCCACAATAGATTGGCTCATCACCCTGGATATTACTTCCATCGGATTAACTGTGATAAAAATTGGTTCTCCGTTAGGCAATGCTTGAGCTCTTACTATCTCCTGCACCTTCAGAGTATCCGTGATTTCGATCGAACACTTGAATGGTTTGCGTTCAGAAAACCTGCGATTCACCTCAGCGCTGAACTCAGGATTGTTAGTGAGAACAGAAAAGATCCTGATGTTGTTGATGTCTGAACTGAGTTCATCAGCCTGGTCCTGATCCTTCAGAATGATCAATCCCAGCGCTGAAAGCGCTGATACATGCTCATAGCACTCGAAGCGATACAGATCCCCGTGTTTCACGTAAACACTCAGATACGGGAAAATGGTAAAATCCATTTCAGAGCAGAACTGCATTACTTTCTCGCTGTCACCGAGCAGAATCACCACGTCAGCGGTTTTATCCAGGTCCGAATATTTCTGATTCACCTCTTCCAGAATGTGCCTGATTTTACTGTTTCTGTTGATGATCAGCAGCTGGCCTGAATTTCTGTATGGACTGGAACCTGATTTCAGATTGCCGATGAAGTTTTCCAGAGCTGTCGAAAGTACTGAGATGATGAAGCCGTATACAGTGAGCCCGATGATGAGCATGATGAAACCGAAGAAATAATTAAGCCTGGTTCCCCCGAGATCAGAGTAATATGACGGATCGACGAACAGCTGGAAACTCTGTCCTGAAGATCCGATCAGGGGGGCCAGCGAAAAAACCAGCACCGCGCTGATCAGGAGTATAACCAGAAGCTGCAGCCACAAAGGGGCCAGGGCTAGTCCGTCCAGTGAAAACAGTCGCTTCATTCTAGCTTTCAGAATCACTTTTTTCATCTGTACCTTCTTTACCTGATATTTTATAACATCAGTATCCTGAATTTCCAGAATATAATAAAAAAGTCAGACTGCCTGCCTTTGATTAAGAAGTCATCAGCAAGATCAGCCCTATCCAACTTGTAAAAACCACCGATAGAAATTGAAAACATCTGGGGGACCTGCTAAATTTAAACCATGAAACAGGGAAAAAAAGGAGCGTTCCACTGGCTCAAGCTCCAGGTCATCAGGCTGGCATCAGCCAAGGCGACCTCACATGGGATTGCGCTTGGTTTTGCAGTCGGAACACTGGTCAGCATCGTGTCTCCTCCAGGTCTTCACCTGCTGCTGGGCCTGGCTGTAGCTTTTCTTATCCCCTACCTCAACAAAGTGTCTGTCCTGATTTCCATTGCCTTCTGGAACCCGCTCCTGCTCGTTCCGGTATATTCACTCAGCATTTCCCTGGGAACAATACTTTTAAGCACACTGCCTGAATCAAATTTCGACCTGCATATCCTGAATCATCTCTATCATTTCTCCATAAAATTCATGGCAGGCAGTTCAATCATAGGCATTCCTGTTTCCATCTTATCTTACTTCCTGGTAAAAAAGGGTGTGGATGTTTATCGAGAAAAAAGGGCTGCCAGGCTTAAGAAAAAAAATGATTCCTTTAATCAATTGACTTGATCCCACCTTTTTTCAAGATCAATTATTTTTGTAGAAATCTTTTCCAGGAAACAACGGTCATGCGTAGCAAAGATCAAGGTCCCCCGAAACATGGTAAGAGCATCTTCCAGCTCTTCCCTGGCCATCAGTTCCAGATGATTGGTGGGCTCGTCCAGCAAAAGGACATTTGCTCCGGAGCAGATGATCCTGGCCAGCATCGTTTTCATCATCTCACCCCTGCTGAGCGTGCTGATTTTCTGCAGCACTTTGTCTCTCCTGAGATTGAGGCAGCCCAGAATCGTACGGCTGAATTCCTCCCTACGAGCATCATGTCCTGAAACTTCATCCAGAATATTGTTTTGCGGATCAAGTATTGAAATGTCCTGGGCATAATACCCGATCCTGGCACACGGAACCCAGATTACCGAGCCTTCATGTTGAGCGTCATGACCGGCCAGTATCCTCAGCAGTGTAGATTTCCCGCAGCCATTCCTGCCCACTAAGCCAAGCCTCATCCCATTTTCCACCTCCAGGGAAAAATCGTTCAACACCTGATTTTCTCCATACTTCTTTCCCAGATTGTCAACCCGGAGTACAATCGCGTTTTCCAGAACCGCACCGTCGAATCTGATCTTCCGTTCTTTGTCCAGCACCGGTTTCCGGGCTTCCTCCTTTTCAATGATCCGGCTGATCCGACTCTGAATGTTCACCGCCCGTTTCATGGCTCTCCGGGCGTCATTGGTGATGCTGCGATACGAATGAGAGCCATTGCGGCTTGTTTCCCGCTGGAAACTCTCCGCCCATTTCTTCTTTTCCAGAAGGTCGGACTTGAGCTGCCTGATCTTTTTCTGCTGCTGAATGTGAAGTTCCATTTTCTGTTCAGTTTCCAGCTTTTTTTCAGTTGTGAAAATGGTATAATTTCCGGAACGCATCTGCACTCTTCCATCAATTTCCCAGATCTCTTCAGAACATAAATCCAGGAATCTCCGGTCATGGCTGATTACGAGATATGGAATTCTGCAGTGCAGCAGATAGTTTTCCAGCCATTCCAGATTTTTCAGATCCAGGTGATTGGTGGGTTCATCCAGCAGCAGCAGGTCCGGATCAGTCAGCAGCAGCCTGCAGAGTGCGACTCTGGTCTTCTCACCTCCACTGAATGAATCCAGCCTCTTTTCAAGGTCAGTGAAGCCGAATCTGGAAGCAGCAATGGTGATCTTCTCCGGAAACAGGGGATCATAGTCAGGAAAAGCCCGGAGATAATCCAGAATAGTTTCTCCCCCAGCGCTTTCCAGCTCTTGAGGAAGATACCCGATTCTTAATCCTTTCTTTCTGGATATCTCGCCTGATTCAGGATCCAGTTCTCTCAGAATCAATCTGAAAAGCGTGGACTTTCCTGACCCGTTTTTTCCAATGATGCCGACTCTGGAATTTTCATGAATCGTAAAATTCAGGTCCTGGAAAAGCCATTTTTCGTCGTATCTGTATGAGATTTTAGAACTCTGCAATAACATAAATCCTCCTCTGTGCTTTGGGAACAAAGCCGAATTAATCAAACCATGGACATAAAGTCCGTTTGATCAGAAAATAATAAATGAGAACTCTATGAGCCTGGAGATTATGAAATGAAGTTGAAAGTCTTCATCGCAGTGTGATCCTTAAATTTGATAATATAATATTACGGTAGTTTGTCCTAATTGTCCATTTTTTTCACTGATTTATTTTTTTATTGAATTCCCAAATTCGTGGAGCGCCAGATTTGGACATTCTGCCGGCTGCTCTATATACTGATGAATAAATGCTCCAGAATATTAAAAAGCCAACTCTTCTTCTTGATAAGGAACGCTGCCTGATAAATATCCGGGCTATGGCAGACAAGGCCAAAAAAAGCCAAGTGCGTCTCAGGCCTCATTTCAAGACACACCAGTCGGCTCTCGTAGGCGACTGGATCCGTGAGCAAGGATGCAGCCAGATCACAGTGTCTTCTGTAGCAATGGCAGTGCATTTTACAGAATGGGACTTCAACGACATTACCATCGCCATTCCTCTGAATATCCGAGAACTCGACGAGATCTACCAGCTGTCGGAAAAGATAAAGCTGGGCGTGCTCGTGGAATCTCTGGAAACGATAAAATGGATAGAGCCAGGCAAAAAAATCGAGATCTGGATCAAAGTGGACTGCGGCTATCACAGGACAGGAGTTTCCTGGGAAGATATCGATACCATGGATTCACTCCTTTCAGAGATTGATCAGCGGAATCTCAAATTCAAAGGATTTCTGACCCATTCAGGACATGCTTACAAAGCCGGGTCCAGGGAGGAAATCATCAACCTTTATGACGAAACTGTCGCAAAACTGAATTTTCTGAAAAAAGGTTATCTCAGCCAGTATCCATCTCTCGAGCTTTCAACAGGTGACACTCCTTCCTGCAGCCTGATCCCGGATTTCAAGGCAGTCGACGAAGTCAGGCCTGGAAATTACGTTTTTTACGACACAATGCAGTTGAGGCTTGGCAGCTGTACTGAAGAACAGATCGCCGTAGCTCTGGCAGCCCCGGTAATAGCGATTCACCCTGAGCGGAACGAATTCGTCGTCTATGGCGGGGCTGTGCATCTGTCAAAGGAATTTCTGAAAGAATCCGACGGTTCACAGAATTTCGGACTGGTCTGCCCGTTGCTTGAAAACGGCTGGGGCAAGAGTTACAAAGACACCAGAGTCTCAGCACTGTCTCAGGAGCATGGAGTGATCAGGACAACCACGGAAATCCTCAAAACCCTGAAAATCGGAGATCTGGTGGCGATCCTGCCAGTCCATTCCTGCCTGACTGCTGATCTGATGCAGGAGTATCTCATTATTTAGAAACAGTTAAAACTGCAAATCGCAGATTTGTGAGTTTTTACTGTTTCTTAACCCCCGCAGCACTAAGACGCTACTGTGTATTGGTGCGTAGCGGGGTTTAGAACACTTCAAACTTCAATGTTAACTCGCTAACCTGGACAAAGTTAAGCTGCTCCTGCGTCATTGTTGCAATGTCTCCAGCGCTTTCTCCCTACCTCCGGATTTCAGCACCAGCGCTTTTGCAAGCAAAGCTTCAGGCGTTATGTCCGGTGTCTTCTCGAAATATCCGGATTCGTTATCCAGAAACATGATCGTGAACAGCAGAAGATTCAGATTGTCCGGATTTTCCAGATGGCGTTGGTATAGGAAATCAAAAATCCGATCACAGGACCCAGGGTAGCCGCATTTGATAAGCTCTTTTGCGGCATCGATGCTATGCGGATTTTCATTCAGGCTTTCCATGAAACATTCAATCGCCCCGTCAATGTCTTCTCTGTTGTGCTTGAACTGTCCTATCATGCATAGCAGGATTGATTTATCGGAATCGTCAAGCACAGACTGGGTGAGTTTTTCCATGACTTCAACCATGCCTTCCTTTCCCTTCCAGAGATTAGTTTCAAAAACCTGGACGCAAGGGTTAACAGTGTATGCAGGATAGGTATTCATAAATTCAAGAGCTCTCTCATACCATCCAAGCGAAAGAAGCAGGTCAAAGAGATGCTTACCCGAGCAGGTTTTGCAGCAATTGACCTGTTTGTCAGTTCCAGAGGATTCCAGCACATCATAAAAATATTGCATAGCTCTGACGGGAACATCTTTTTCAAGAACCACCCCGAGATGTAGATTCAGCAGTTCCATTTTTTTCTCAGACCCTATGATCTCCAGATAATCAGCAGGCTCTAGTTCAGCGTACTTCAGCAGGACAGAAGCAATGGACATCCTGTCATCAGCAGAAAAAAGAAACTGATGAATAAAAACCGGCTCTTGAATTCGCAAGTGGGCTGCCACCAGCTCATCCCAATTGCTGCCAGAAAGCTTGATAAAAAGCCTGTCCAGGTCTGAAGTGAAATTATTGCTAGATATCTCACGGCCAAGCTCAATGGTTGCTTCATCATCTTTTCCCAGTTGATGCCAGCAGGCAGCCCTGGCCAGATTCAAATGCGCTGGAAAAAACTCAGTCACACCCGGTTTTCCCATGATCCTGAGAGCTTCCCTGTAATCCCCGCAGGACATGGCGATGCAGGCCCTGGCAAAGACATTGGCTACAGCCGCACCTGCAACCAGCCTGGCTTTGAGAATAGACAGAAGTTTTTTCTTGTCGGCCGGATATTCAAAGTGTTTTCCCTGGAGAGTAAAGCTGTCCATGTACTTTGAAACAAAGAATACATCTTTTTCCATTAACCCAGCCCTGTCTTCTTCAGATGCTCGAAAAACCTGATGCACAATTTTCTTATCATCTGTCAGAAAGATATCCGACCAGGACAGCTTGCCATGGACCAGCCCTTTGCCATGTTCTTCACAGATAAAGTCCAGAATTCTGTGAAGCAATGTGAAAGGCAGGGAGAATTCGTCCGGTGGATTCTGATCCAGAAAGTGCTGCGTTCTTTTCCGTTCGACTTTACCTGTCTCAGTTTCCAGCAAGTAAAGCAGCAGGCAATGGTCATAGTGCCAAACACAATGAATAAAATCCTTGAAAAAACTCAACTTTTCTTTCTCCCCTTTTCCTTTCATCCTGACCTCCATTGAATTTTATTGTTGAGAATGAATTAACACTTCCCGTGCCAACAAGAAGGCAGGCTGAAATCTAAGGTTTTCGGGTAAGACAAGTAGCTGACACTTGAACTGATCATCAATTTTAGATCAGCAGTAATCAATATTTTCAATAATTACGACATCATATTCGCTAATCCGTCATTCCTGCGTAAGCAGGAATCCATCTGTCCCCTATTCTTCAGACCTCACCAGGAAAAAATCAAACTCTGGCACGCTTCTTGTTAATTCATTTTCATGAAACTCAACGAACACTGCCAAGAATCACTCCGCCTGTTCGGCAAGCCCTGGACTGAGCTGCATCAGTGGCTGGACGAATTCGCCGGTGTGCCTGGAGTCGGCTTCCGCCACCGCAGATTCAGGCATCATGAAGCCGGGATAAGGACAGCAGTGATTATTTTTGGCCCTGAAGCAGAATCACCAGCCAGGCGGCACATCATGTCTGATCTGGCGGAAGAAGGGTGGAAGGAGGGTGTTGATCCATTTCCGGCGGATGCGGAGCAGTATAAAAAGATGGGGTTCTTTTGAAAAAGAAGCAGAATTGTCCAACTTCAAGTTTACATTAATCAGTAAACTCATTATACTGAAAAAAAGCTTTTGCAAAGGAGGCAGAGGCATTGTAAATCATTGCAGCTAAATTGCGTTAGCACTGAAAATTGCCGAATCTTAGTAAAGTTTTAATCATGGAGGAAACTGAATGAAACCAGTCAAATCTTCAGCTGACAAACCCAGGGAAATTGCCAAGGATAAAAACCTTGAGTTTATGCAGGATGCAGTGAAATCAATAGATAGCGTTTTTGGGGAAGGCTTTGCCAAAGCCAACCCAGAACTTGTCGGCGCTTTTCTTCTGTCATGCACATTGAATTCCCAGTTAGACAAAATTGAAGATAAGCTGGGTGATATTATTAGCGAGCTTTCGTCGCTGGGTGATATTAGTAGCGAGCTTTCGTCTATTGAATCTTCAATTGAAAATTTGTCGCCAGAAGAAGCGTGATACAAGTCCTCTGGCATACCCAGTATTGAAGCTTCAATTGAAGGTTTGTCGCCATGAAGTTTTCTCAAGCTGCACGGGAAGATCGAATCCCGACATTGACCGATTCTTTCCAGAAAAATGATTTTGAGCAATCAAAGTCAATCATTGATAGATTAAATGGTATTGCCAAGAAAACATGGATTTGCTCAAGGAGCTGATGCTCCTGATCGATCCGGAAATAGTTCTCTGCGGCGGCACTTTCGGGTTGTTTGAAAAATTGTCAGAACCGCTGAAGCCGATCGGAGATACTGGGTTTGTTTATTCAACAGGCAAAACAGTGGTGATTGACTACTGGCACCCGGCTGTCTTTTCGTATCCTGATAAAATGTGCTATTACGCGCTCTGTACGCTGATTCAGAAGGCAGGGATTTCTAATCAACGAAGCACACACCTAGCTGCACATCATGTCTGTTATGTGGGGAAGATTGGGTTTTAGAGATAAATTAGGGTTACACCTAATTTCAGCAAAAAGTAGCGCGCAAGAGTTTAAGCGTCATAGTTTTTTTCTATAATAAATTCAATTTTTTTTTGGTTTTCGGAACTTGGCAGTTTTCCATATAGCAATATGAATCTTTCAGGAAGTCTCGACTCTAAGTTTTTTTCTTCAAAGTAGCTCTTAATTTTCTTTTTATTCAGACCGTCTACTTTCAGCGAGTCAATTGAATCAGCTATCGCATATCCTTGCCCAATAGCCGCAAAAATGAACTTTGTTGTTTCATTACACAGTGAATATTTTTTATCCTCTTTTTTCGAAAACTTACCTGTACATGGGTCCAATTCTTTAACCGAATTTTTTTCTGGTGATTCCGATTCAGATAAGCGACATAATTTAAGCAAATCTTCTTCAAATGAAGGATATGTATCTGGCATGAATTTTATTTCAAAAACTACTTGGATCCTTTTGTTCGAGCATATAATGATGTCAGGGATCGTACCTTCAGCATAAAATTGAGGTTCCACGAATATTTTTTCTTCATTGAAATATAAACGCAGAGCTCTGTAAAGGGAAGCTTGTAGGCAACGTTCAGAATTTATTAACCCATTTTCATAGTCAAATTTCACATCAAACTGCCAAGCTTTTTTGATTTTTTCATAAACGTCTGACATTAGGCCTCCAAAATTAATTAAACATGTTAACTTAATGTCACCTTTTGTCCACCGCTTCTTTGCGATTTGTAATCATAATTCGGATCGTAGTCCACATGCCCGAACAATTCGATAATGTTCATCTGTTTCCTGCGCTGGATATATTCTTTCAGCGCTGCCAGAACCGCTTCTTTCTCGGATTTATGCTCGCCAATCCTGCAGGCTTCGTCAAGCAGCTTCTTTTGAACGGCAATCGTGCATGTCATCGGAACTCCAAACTCTTTTTACTTAATTCTACTCAAAAATTCTGTCCAGGGCAACAAGTTCGAAAATCAACATAAAAACTCTTTACTGTATCCACAATTGAAACTTCATATCCTCCTGAAATTCTGCAGCACCAGCTTCACATCAGTCCAGATCTCCCCGAACCTGAGCAAAACCCGGCGGTCATGAAAATCGTCGCACAGTTCGTGGAACATGTAGCAGCATTTTTTGTCCAGGAGCGGAAAGGAACTGTCAATTCCATAGCTTTCGCTCCAGTCATTGCCGTCACAATAAAGACACACCTTGTTAGTGAAAGCAAATCCACTGTTGCTTCTCAGATAGTAACAGGGATCACCTTCAAGCTTATCGTAGTCCGGGTCTGACTTGCGCAATATGAAGCCGATCTCCACTTCAATTTCATGGTCGCTCAGGAAGCGGTCTTTGCTTCTGATCCGCCTGTTCACCAAAGCCCTCAGCCTGATCACTTCCTTCTGGATCGCAAATTCCAGATCAGTCAGCTTCCTGTTCAGCCTGTTGAAACCTGCAAATTCTTCTTTGGTATAGGGCTTGAAAGGTTTCTTGTACCTTTTCCACTGCTTCTTCAAGTTTCCATGTTTGCATCTGTGGCAATGCCAAGGACAGTCTGGTGGCCTGTCGTCCAGTATCTGGCCGAGTTCACGGCAGAGAAAGGGATCTGGAATCTCCTTGCTCATGTTTTCTCCGCAGTGTTTTCTGTCTGCCGGAATTCATCGACAATCTTACGGAACACGGAATTTTCAGCCAGAATTTGAGCGATCCCTTTACCAAGAAATTCCAGTATGCCCGTATCATGGTGATCGGAGCAGAGGAAATCGCTTAAGGGTTTTCTTGCGAGTATTGCGTAGAACGGATTTTTATATTTCGTTCCATCGATTTGCTCGAATCCGCTCAATTCAGCTTTGCCGAGCATTTCGTTCAGCTTGTTGAAATCCACTTCCCCCACTATCACCCCACATTCAACGTCAGGTATTGCCTGGTCTTTCAGCATTAAAGCCGGATAGCCCTGATCATCAACACAGCTCTTGTTCCTGTTGGAAATCCCGCAGATCAGCCAGACTGGTGAAGCATTCGGGTCTGGTCCGGAAAAAAGCAGAACTCCATAATGGAAACTGTAAATGAGTTCACCCCAGAGCATTTTGTATTCAAGCCCTTTTTCCCTGGCAAAAGCCTCCAGTGGCCCGGTAAAAGTTTCGCTGATTCGCAGGTTCAACGAATTCAGCTTGTCGAGATAGGTTATGTACATACCGATGCTGGCAAGTTCGGAAAGAGTGAAGTTTTCAGATGTCATACCCTGCCTCCTTAAAAATTCAAGAAGTTCTGCTATGATTTCGTTTTCAGACGAAAATTTTTCAAGCAGCCCTGCCAAATTACCCCATGTGAAATTACCGAGATATTCCGGTCTGTTGATTGCTGCTCTGGAATAATCCTTTAAAAGCAAAGGGCTGATCAGCGCAACATGGCATTTCTGATCTCCAGCCAGCGAATTCTGTTTTTTTAGAACATCGCAGTAATGCTGTATCTGATTTATCGGATCGCCTTGATCATTGCAGTCTTCCCAAGGGCTGCTCCCCGTTTTGTGCTCCACAAACAGGCAGTGCCGGTTTCCTGAATGTGTCCAATAGATCATCAGATCAATTCTGCAGGTGTCTAAAGATTGTTGTGTGATAATTTCAAAGTCCTCAGACTGAATCTGAGGTTTGCCATGAATCATTTGCAGATATGAGTTCAGAATAGCCTTATTCTTTCCCAGAACATAAGCAAAAGCCTGAGTCAGAAAATCCTCCATGGGCTTACGATCCGGTCTGGGCCGGTAGCCGAATAGAGAATCGAAAATGTTCAGTTCAGGCTTTTTGTTCATTTCTCATCCCTCAGCCATCTCCCTCAACTTCTCCCACAGCTTCACCATAGCCAGCGTATCCTGTCCGCAGTAAACAAGCAGCGCTTTCCTGGTACTGGTGACTTCTTCCGGAGTCATGCCAGGCAGATCCGCATAGGCTTTCATGGCCTGGTCGCCATTGCCGATTTCGAGATTGTCGTAACTCATGTCTGGAATAAAGGCAGGCAGCACTTCCTTGATGGAGTATGTGCCGCACTGCTTCCAGTCATATGCCCAGCGTTTCTGGAATGGAGTGGCCAGATTGATCATGGAGTCAATGATTTTTTCGATCCTGACTTTGTGGGTTGGATAGATTTCAGCAAGTTCTCTGAGCCGGGTTGCTTCAAACGAACTGTTGTATGCCAGCACACAGCCTTTTTCCGGCAGGTCCCTGAGCAGGTTTTTCAGGAATTCAGGCTTTGGGTCTTTGCCATGCTCAGCCAGAAATTCCTTGTGAATCAGCTTGCCGCCTTCGCGTTCCAGGATATGGAGCGAGTATTGAAACGGGTTCTGCTGATATGGCCAGTCTCCGTCATAGAGAGGTATGGCATTCTGCACTGTCTCGAAATCAAGGAAACAGAGCGGGTAACTCAGTGTATTCAGAAAATCTTTGATATTTTCAGGCTCAAGATGCCTGTCTTTTGAGATATGGCATTCCACCTGGATCTGCTGATTCCTGCTCAGTTCATTGAGCGGAACTTCCTCCAATTTCAGGATTCCCTGCTTGTAAAGCCTGGCTTTGAGAGCATTCGAACCGCACAGGCCGAATACATTGTATTCAGGCAGATGCTCTCTGCAGAAATCGAAGAACTCGCATTTGTATGGATCAGTGCAGTGAGAGCCGATCCCGATTTCAGGCATGCCGGCAGCAAGCGCTTCCCTCGCTTTTTCGGCCTCTGCGCTTATTTTTTCCAGATTAGCTCCGAGTTCATCAGTCAGATTCACAGGGTTGAAGAGCTTGTCCAGCTCCAACTCACCCTGCCTGATGTACTGATTGTTCAGGTGCATGAGAAAGGCTTTCTTCAACTTCAGACCCGCTCCGCGCAGGATATGCACCTGCACTGCCAGGTCATTATAGTGATAATCCTTGACACTGGCTGAAGCCTTAACCTCATAAAGCTCGAATCCATCCCTTTTCCTGACCAGCAGGTCAGTCTTGCAGAACAGGCCCTCATGATCAAAGGCAGCTTCGTAAATCACGGGCGTTTTGCTCGCAAGCAGTTCCTGAGTCAGAGCAAGCTGCCGGCTGATGTCCTGTCCGTCGAATTCCACCAGCGCTCCGCCAGGGAAAAGGCCCCTGGCTAGGTCGCCTATCTGGTATCCGACAAAAACCTCTGCAGGCATTTCCGCTTGTTCCAGCAGGTCTGGTCTATGCACCTGCAGCCAGAGCCTTTTGTGGCACTGCAGCCAGGCAGTGTACTTGGATTTGGAGAGACCATACCCTTTTTTCCGATTCGAGTCCTGCATCATAACCTCCGATCATTACTCAGAGAATTTCTGTTGTATTATGTCTTTAATTTTCTCTAAAGTAAACGTAAGTTACCCGTTGAAAATTAATTAACACTTTCCGTGCCATTTCAGCTATAATTAATTCATGAGGAGGGCAGATGCTTGCTTACCGAAAGTATATCACCATAAAAAATGCTGGGAGTCTGATCCTGAAGGATCTTCCTTTTACTCCAGGCCAGAAAGTCGAAGTTCTGATCATCGCAGAGGAAGAAAAGAAGCAGAATCTGCTGAAGAAATTCAAGGGTCTGGTTTCGAAAACCAGGAAAGAGATCAGGACCACGATCAGCGAGAAGGTTATTGCCGGAGAAGTCAAAGCAGTTCGCAGGAAAAATGCAGGTAATCGTTGATACAAACATACTGATTTCAGCAATCATCAGAGATAGAATTCCTGAAGAAGTAATCTCTTTCATCATTCAGAATCCAGAAATTGAATGGGTCGCTTCAAAGGAAATCCTCAAAGAATACAATGAAGTACTTGGCAGAAAGAAGTTTGGTCTTTCCGCTGATACGGTAGCAGACTGGAAGAATATTTTCCGTGAACTTGTAACTGTTGAAGTACCTGATAATAATCTTAATTTTCCAAGAGATCCTAAGGATACCTGCTTCCTGGCATGTGCCGCCCAAACTGGAGCAGAATATCTCATTACAGGCGACAAAGACCTTAGAAGCATCGAGAAATTCACTGGAACAAAAATCATTTCAGCTGCTCAATTCAAAAAGACTGTCATGAAAGCCTGATTGGTTTCTTTCATTAATTTTTGATCATTCCTAATCAATATTTGACAATTATCTTTGCGGTTTGGTAGTCTTTCCTTATGAAAAACATCAAAACATACCTGATCAGCATGCTCAGCTCTGAAGGCGCTACAGCCGCTGCTTTGTACTTGAAAGCTCACCCTGAAGTTAATCTTGTGATCAGCAGCGCTGGCAAGCTTCCTGACAAGCTGGATTTTCTCAGTCACGATAAAGGCGCGCAGATCGTGATACTCGGCCTTGGCTATTATGAGAGATTCGAGGAAATGTCCACAGCCCTGCGGAAGCTATCCAGCTCAGGCTGCACAATTCTCTGGCTGAACTGCAAGCTCGACTTGTCTGAAATCAAGGGGCTTAAACTGAAAAACCTGGAGTTCAGGGAGGATTTTTCAAAGGAAATTTCTGAACTCACTGCTGATTATCTGAAAAAAGACGCTGACAAATCCATACTCTGCTGCCTCGATAAGGATCAAGGATGGGCGAATCTTTACGAGGACGCCGCATTCAGGGTTTTCAACCTGCGGGACTATGATGTATACCCTGCTTTTATCAGTAAGCTGGCAGGCATTTCGGATCTGGACGCAGACGACAAGGCAGTCAAGGCTGGCAAGGGATTCTCCAGCAATCATCTGCTGGGCAGGGCTCAGGTGATGAAGGATCTCAAGGACAGCATTGCGGACATTGGCATGGACAGCCTCTGCTCAGTGCTCATTCATGGCGAAACAGGTACTGGAAAGGAAACCGTGGCTCTGGCACTTCACAGGGCCAGCAAACGAAAATGCAGGCCTTTCATAGCTGTCAATTGCGCCAATTTCACGGCAGGGTTCCTGGATTCCGAGCTGTTCGGGCATGAGAAAGGCTCGTTCACAGGCGCGACTGAGCGCAGGATCGGGCTGATGGAAGAAGCTGACACAGGCACACTGTTCCTGGACGAGATCGGAGAAATGCCACTCGATCTTCAGCCTAAACTTTTGCGGGTTCTTGATCACAAGCGTTTCCGACGCCTGGGCGGGAGCGCAGATCTCAAGGTGGACGTGCGCATCATCTCTGCCACAAACCGCGACCTGGCCAGAGCCTGCAATGAAGGAAAATTCAGGTCTGATCTATATTACAGACTGTCAGAAACGACCATCCTCACCCCTGCCCTTCGGGAACACAGGGAAGACATCCCGCTGATCGCCCATCATATCCTGCGCAGTATCTGCGACATGCGGGAGCGAGAACTGATACAGCTTGATAAAAACATGAAGCAGAAGCTGATGGCACTGGACTGGCCTGGCAATGTGCGTGAACTGCATAATCGCCTGATCCATGCCGTAATCAGGAATAACTGGAGTTTCAGCGCCGCGCCCGGCAAAGAAAGCGACACCGGCATCCAGACTCTGGAACAGCATTCCATCGAATACATCAGGAAAATTTATGAACTGATGAACAAGAACCAGACGCACACTGCCAGAGCGCTGGATATTTCGATAAATACGCTTAAAAAGTATCTTTAATCTGAATCACTCTCACTGAATAATATTTTACTTAGTTTATCATAGCTCAAACTTTACGAATTCATCTGGTTTAACCAAAAAAACAAACAATCCTTTACTCGGATGATTACTGTTCTCAATCTCTTGACCAATGTTGAAATAGTTAATTTTTTGATTAATAGGTTGTATGAAAAGAATACTAATTCCTAGAAATGGCCGATTCATACATTTTTCCTCACGATATTTCTTAAGTTTCTCAACATCTCTTTTTATACCTTGTTTTTCTCCAAATCTAATAGCAGGAATATCGCCAAGCATAAGATATTTTAACTCAACAGCAGCTCGGATAGGTTGCCGCCAGAAAGGATCGTTTGCTGAACCGTCGGCTAGTTTGTCATAATGGATGATATAGTTTCTATCAATTAAAACGACATCCATTTTTTTAAAGCGCTCTTCACATGGATACTCACAATGAACAAGAGCAGTTTGTATTGATTTTCCACCACCATAGTCCATCGGTTTATAACATCCACCACCAATTTCAACTCGGTCTTCTCGAAATTTCTTATACAATTTATAGTACAAAAAAGCTTGAAGATCGCGCTCATAAAGGAAATCGAATGGATGTTTTTGAAATGCTTTAATTAGATCGTTGATTCCAGTATAAAAAGCATCAATATCTTTCTCGGTCTTAAGGTTGTCCAATCATCCTCCATAACTCATAGTTAGATTTACAATATGTTATCATATTTCTACATCTGAACTACTTAATCTCGTCTTCCAGATGCACGAACATTTCGTCTTTCATACTATGCCCCCTCTCCAATAAAACCCACCCTATTTTCCTTGATCATGGCATTGAGGATTTCGCAGGAAGCTTCCCTCAGATCGCTCTCAGTGATCCTGCGAGTTGCTCCCTCTCTCTGCCCTGCCCTGACTGCAGCCGAAGTCACAGCTTTCCTGATCTCACCGCCAGTGAATTCATAGGACTCGGCGAGCTTCCTGAAATTCACTCCTGCATCAAGTGGCGTCTTTTCCGGGATCAGTGACTTCCAGAGCAGCTCACGCTCCACTACTGCCGGACGCGGGAATTCCAGCACAAAATTGAAGCGACGCAGGAAGGCCTTGTCTATGTTGAAGAGCAGGTTAGTGGTGAGAATCACGATCAGGTTGGTGGTTTCGATCTTCCGCAGCAGCACTCCCACATCCTGGTTGGCATAACGGTCTGTAGCGCTGTGCAGGGCAGTGCGTGAGGAAAACAGCGCGTCAGCTTCGTCAAAGAGCAGGATCGCGTCATTGGCTTCAGCATCCGCAAAAACACTCTCAATATGCTTGCTGGTCTCCCCTACCCAGCAGGAAACGAGCTGCGCCATGTTCACCACTTTGAGCGGCTTGCCCAGTTCGAATCCGATCGCTTCAGCGCTGAGAGTCTTGCCTGTGCCGGGATGGCCGTGAAACAGGACAGTGCATCCCCCGGAAAACGGATGGCGCTCGCCGAACCCCCATTCATTCCGCATGATCTTGATCACGCGCAGCGACCCGATCAGGTCGCGCACAGATCGCGCTGTCCTGCCGTCCAAGATCAGGCTTTCCAGCCCGAATCTTGGGGTGAGCTTGTTGGCGAAATCTGAAAAAGACATCAGATTCAGAAGCTGTAGTTTGGCTCCGTATTCGAGATCCTCCATCCTGAGCGTCACGCTCTTCCCTTTCCTACGCACAGCAGAGGACAGGGCTGCCAGCACCGCGTTCTTGATCAGCCCGCCAGTGAGATCGAACGATCCTGCCAGTTCCTTGAAATCAACGTCAGGCGCGAGTTTCATGGCTTCAGGCATGTGCACTTTCCAGATCTGCTCGCGCAGGGAGACAGAAGGCCGCTCAAACTTCATGGTAAGGGAGATGCGGCGCTGGATGGGCGGGTCAAAGGAATTGGGCTGATTCGTGGCCATGATCACAATGCCCTCGAATTTCTCGAATTCAGTCAGCAGCATGTTTCTGCATTCTCCGTCCCTGATCAGTTCCTCACACTCGTCTATGAACAGGATTGCATCAGCGAACCTGGCTTCCCTGAACACGAAAGGCAGGGTCTCGTTCCTGTCTCCGCCCCTGCGGGAACGGCTGGAGAGGGTAGCATAGTTCACAAGCAGCATCTTCTTCTTCAGGCGGCCGGCGATGCCGTATGCGGCCATGGTCTTGCCAGTTCCTGACGGGCCGTGAAACAGGAGCACCAGCGCTTTGCCGTATGAGATGACCTCATTGAAATGGAACTTGTCTCTCTCTTTCAGCCATCGAGGGTATGTTTCCACGATCTCCAGAATCTTTTTCTTCTGCTCATCAGGTATGATCACGTTTTCAAGCTTGACTTCAGGTGCGAACAGCCTGCTGCCTGCCACATAGTCCTCGACCTTGATCTCCATGCCCATCAGGTATTCAAGCACTCTTGAGTCAAGCGCGATCGTGCCTGCGAAAAAGCCTTCATTGTCTGATTCGAAGTGGATCACTGAGTTCTTGATCAGGACAGAGGTATTGGTGAAATACTTCTTCAGGCTGAGCTTCTCGGCCAGAGTGCCGCAGAAGAGCCTGCCGATCTCATCCACAGTTGTGTTCCTGGCAGAGTAAAGAGAATTGGCCATTTCACGGATCTCGCTGGAAATGCATTTCCCAGCCAAGTACATGATCATGTATTGCTCGAACAGGGACAGGTGCAGCATCCTGCTCAGCTTCTGGAATCTCGGCGTATGCCCGCCCTTTCTGACCCTGTAATTGATCATCCTGCGCTGACGCTTTTCCTTGAGCCTGAGGCTGACCGGGTTCTCGGCCATGTCGCGCACAAAGCCGGTGGCTTGCATCCTCAAAAGCAGCCATTTGAAGCTTTCCTCCAAGTATTCGATGTCGCTCCTGATCGCCTTGTCTTCATCAGTGGAGTCTTCCAGAGGATTCTCGTCTTCCTCGATTGTGAGGTCCGAGAGTTTGAATTCAGGGGCAGAGTCATCGCCAATGCCTGGTAGGAACAGCTTTTCCTCGTCATTGCCCATTTCCCGGACTTCCCTGGCTATATCCCCGCCTTCAATGCCCATAGCTTCCAGCATGCCCAGGCCGGCTGCTTCCACTGTCTCTGAATCCGACAGCTTCTGGCCGTAAAAGACCTTCAGGCTGACAGGATGAAGCGAGTAAACCTGTTCCAGGAACTTCTTCTCAGTCCCTGACTCGATCTCGATCACAGAGAGCTTGAACAGCCTGGAATCCTCAGGGATATTGGCCTGCAGATCACGGTTGAAGCGGAAGGCATTCAGAAAATCACGCAGAGAAAATGTTCTACTGCCAGACCTGGCTTTGAATACAGCGTAGAGAAACAGGGCCTGCTCCTGTTTTGAAATGCCGGAGTTCCCGCAGAAATAGAAAAGCCTGGGCACAAACCCGGCTTTGCTGCTCAGCTCTTCCCTGGCCGCAATGATCTCTTCCAGCTGCTCGCAGAAAGGAGTGAAGTCTTCCAGATTTGTGGCTTCGCCATCAGACTGCCTGTAGATGTAATTGCAGTACTTCTGGCATGATTCCAGGACTTCCATGGGAAACACCCTGGCCTCTGTGTATTCCAGGTCGCTGGCAAAAGGCAGGCCGGAAGCGTCGATAAAGAGCTTCAGCCGCCGCGAAACGAGCAGATCGTTTTTCTCCAGGCCTTCCAGAAGATTCTGCAGATTTTTCATAGTCCCCCCGTTTATTTTTGGATTTGCTTTAGCAGATCAAATAACAATCCCCGTGCCAGGTCTTCAAAAAGCAACCAATTCCCGCAGCATTGGCAGGCCTTCTGTGCTGCGACTCAGCAGCATTAATCATATTATGATTAATCTAATAATAATTTGATTACTGATCTTTATTAATTGAGCTGCCGGCCAGGCCTGAAATCCGAAGAAGCATGAAATTCCTGTGTGCTTCTGGCTTTTGGCATGGGGATTGTTATTTATTCAGTCATGATTTCTAAAACCCGGCAAGTCAGAACAATAAAAAAAGTCACCCAATTCAGCATTGATCCAGATCGTGCAACCGAAGATGCAGTTCAGGGCCATGGACAATCATCCCAGCACAAGACTTCTTATCTTGCATTCACAACTGAAAACAGGATGTTTGGGGTTCTTTTTTCTTACAGAATAAACCTGCCGCATCTGCAGGTTGACAGGCTCAAGTTTTTGCGTGGCTGGCAGCCTTTTGCCGGATCATCATTGCAGCGTGTGCTTCAGGGTAGAATACAGATCTTCGAGCACAATGAAATCACCTGTGAATTATGGTACTGCGACTGGAACAATATGGACATTAAAGTGTTGAGCTGTATAAAGGAAGCAATCCTGCGATATAAACCATACATCAGAAACTGCTACTGGCCAAAGTAGGCCTGGAGGGCTTTGCAATGAAAAAACTCTCCCCGCTCCGACCTCTACTCAAGAACCTGCGGCCGTTACAGCTCAGGCTGGAGATCCGGCTTGGCAGAAGGCTGCAGTATCTGAATGAGGATCCGCCTTTCATCGATACCATGCAAAAGCTACTGGTAATGATCAGTCAGGATTTTCAGCTGGAGATTCAGATCACAGTGCTGACTGACAAGTTTGACTTGGGAGAATATGAGTATCTTGTCTATTTTTCAGATACACCTACAACCTGGAAAAAGCGAAAAGGTAATGGAATTTATTATTACAGGCTGAGCGCCCTGATAGAAAAGTTGTCTACTCAGTGTGAAAAGATTTTACTGCCATACTGCAGATGGTTATGATTGAGGTGTAAACATGAAAAAACTCTCCCCTGTTCAGCCTCTATTCAAACAGAAAGCATTTAGCTTTGGTCCACTTGAAAAACCTGAAGTAGAAGAATATCAGACTTTTCGTCACAATAAACAAGAAATTATTCAAATAATGATTAAAGGCCCGGAAACTGCTGTAATTAATATCCGGAATATCTCCTGATTTCATCCAGTTTCTTCCGATTCTTTTCCACAGCTTCATCAGCAGGGTAACCAAGCGAAATCATCAGGTCAGCTTTTTTGGATCTGGGGATGCCAAGCTGTTTTTTTACTGCCCTCTCATTAAACCAGCCGAAGAAGCAGGTACCCAGCCCAAGTTCTGCAGCCTGCAGCGCTAGATGTTCGCAGGCCATCCCTACATCGATCAGAGCGAATCGCGTACCGCGGAAGAATCCTCCCAGCCTGGCTGCGGACTCGGATTTTTCAGTGATCACTGTGATCAGGACAGGGGCAGATCCGGCAAAATTGTTCATTTTATAAATGCCGCTGAAGGCAAGATCTGAGAGCCTGGCAGTGCTTTCCGGTGTATCACAGATTACAAAGCTCCAGGGCTGTGAATTGCAGGCCGATGGGGCAAGGCGGGCGGCTTCCAGGCATTTATCGATCAGTTCACGGCTCACTGGCCTGTTTTGATATTTCCTCACACTGCGCCTTGTCTTAACCAGATCCAGGAATTCCATGTTTATGCAACACCTCCCAACATACAAACGTACAAACCTACTAACTTATCAACCACTAACAGTGAGCAAGCCTATAAATGCAAATCATTTACCTTGCTATTTATAAAACAGCACCCAGGCCCCGATAATCATGATGATCACACCGATCAGACGTTCCCTGATCTCTTCCCTGAAAATCAGCCTGGCGAGAAAAACCGTCACTACCATGGACAGCATCGAGGAAGGTTCAGCCACGCTGACATCGATCCTGGTGAAGGAGATCAGCAGGAACAGGTATGAATATGAATTGATGGCTCCGGCAGCGAGCACTGTCCAGGGATTTTCACGCACCAGGGAGATGATTTCAGAGCGTCTGCCGGAAATCACCACTACCAGGAACAGCACCAGGCTGATCCCTGCATACAGGCAGGTCGCATAAATCAGAGGGCTGACGCTTTTCACAGTGTCGCCGTCAATGGTCCTGCCGACTGCGATCAGGCAGGAGGAGACGATCATCATCAGGCAGGCTCTGTTTTTAAATAATGCACCCAGTGACAATAATAAATTTCTCTGCCTGCTGAGAAAGGAAGCCCCGTAAACCAGCAGCGACATTCCGGCAATTTTATAGATCGTCAGAGATTCCCCGAGGAAAACTGTGGTCAGGATCAGCAGGAAAAACACATTGAAATTATAGAGCGGGCTGACCAGGGAGGCATCGGCCATAGACAGGGATTTCACGTAAAGAGAAAAAGAGGCGGAATAGACCAGGCTGGAAATGCAGACCCTGATCAGAAAATAATAATCAGACGGCCTGGCTGTAAAAAAAACGAACGGCAGCATCAGCAGAGTGGCGATCCCGAAAAAATGAAAGGCCACCACCCGCGAATCTGCCTTTTCACCCAGACTCTTGACTACAATCCGCTCCCAGCCCAGCAGCAGAATCCGTCCGAGCAGAGCAAGATAAGCTCCGAACATGCTTACCAGATAATTCCCTGCTGATCGAACTTTCTTGAACTCCAGCCGGACTCGGTGCGCACCATCAGCTCCTGATGGCCGGTTTCCCTGATCAGGCGGGCTGCTTCTGAAAAACCGCAGTCGAGATGCTCAGGTTTATGCGAGTCTGAGTTCATAGTCAGCGGGATTTTGAGTGCCAGGCAGCGCTCCAGAATCCAGGGGCTCGGATAGAATCCTTTGCCGCGCTTCATGGGTGCAGTATTCACTTCAACGATCGAACCTGCAGTTGCAATCTTGTGCAGAGCTGAGTCCACAGCGTTCCGATACCAGGTATCTCGCTCAGAAAAAAATCGATTGCCTGTATTATTCATCCTGACCAGATCCATGTGTCCGATAATGTCCGGAGCTTCTTTCTCGGCCATTTCACCGGTAAGCTCATAGTAACGCTCAACCATTTCCCTGACTCCGCCCGGGAAATGGTCGATCAGCTTTTCAAATTCCTCGACAGTGTAGTCGATCGTCAGGAGAGATTTACTGTCAACATAATGCAGGGATCCGATCAGATAGTCAGGTTTGTGCTCTTTCATCCTGCCTGGGCCGGTGATTCCCGGAATATAGTCCACCTCAAAGCCGAGATGAATCTGCAGTTTTCCCTGATACTGCGCTTTCAGAGATTGGATTGTTTGAAGATACTCTGAAAGCTTCTCGATTTTCATCGCCCAGCTCGTGGAAAAAGGCAGCGGTGCATGTGAGGAAAAACCGAGGGAGGCCAGACCGAGGCGCAAGGCCGATTCCACGACATCGGTCATGCTTCCCGAGCCGTCGCAGAAATTGCAGTGCGTATGATAGTTGCTGAAACCTTTCATTTCTCGTCAAGTTTAATCAGCGCGCTGACCGACTGGTCATAATGCAGGCGGTTGATCACAAAGACCAGCAGATCGTCCAGTGATTTCTGCTCGATAAAAGTCTGATTCAGGAGTTCTGGAATCTGGGGGATAGTGTCTGTCACATAGAGTTTTTTAAGACCGAATTTCGTGCACTCGATCAGATTGTTCAGATACTTAGGCATCAGCTTGAAATGGGAAACCGCAGCATAAATCTCCTGCACATCGTGCCTGGCTTTGAGATTCTTGATCGCATTCAGAAACGATCCGAAAGTTACTGTTTCGTCGTCAGTGATCAATGCCACCCGCTTCCCTTCCAGATTACCGATAATGCCGAGATTTTCAGTTGTTTCCTTGCTGGTGGACCTGTATTTACTTGAAACAGCGTAATCCAGGTTGAGATTCTGGGCCAGCAGATATGTCTGTTTGGCTCCGCCGGCGTCAGTAGAGATAACCACACTCTGCAGGTCCCCTTTGAATCTTGAAAGCAGTTCTATGAAAAAATCCATGCCTGAGAGGCCTACCACACGCTTGGGCTGGAAAAAAGCCTTGATCGCATCGCTATGCAGGTGATAAGTGATCACCCTGTTCACTCCAGCTGTGTCAAGAAGTTTTGCGAAAAGCTCTGACTGGGCGGCTTCGCGCTTGAGATATGATGAGCGTTCAGCTCTGGAATACGGCAGGTACGGCATCACCAGGTTTACCTCGTGTGCGCCATGCACTTTTAAGGTATAAACCAGCTGCAGAGTTCTGTAAATTTCGTCATTGACACTCTTCCCTGAGACTCTGCTGTGCGGGTCGGAAAAAACGAAAACATTGGCTCCAGCCACATGGTTTGGAAGTCTGGGATTGGTCTCTGTATCGTCGTAACCCTTGATCACTGGCGTCCCGTCCTCGCGCTTGTGAATCAATTCCACCTGCTTGCCGGCATCGGAGCACTGGCTCAGCCGGTCGTTATAGATGTCCACCACTCGCTGAGCCCTGCGGAATCCCGATTCTGTAGCATAAAACAACAGCCAGCCATTCGGTCCCTTGAGTTTCTTTTCCCTGATCTGGGAGTAAGTTTCCTGGCTGATGAAAAGACTGGGACTTGGATTTAGCATGTCTTCCCTCCGGGTTAGATTAATAATTTTTTCCGCATACCTTCACTGGTTGATCTGATAATCCGAAAAAACCGTGACCGAGGAGTTCTCTGTCTCGATCTCGCTGGTGGCTCCTGGTGCAGGATTTTTCATCTTCACTTTTGTCCTGCATTCCTGACGCTCGAGCACTTCGAAATTACCTGACTTGAGATAGTTGAATTTGACAGTTGCATCACTGCTGACTTGAGGATTCACTGAGATTATTCTCTGCCCGATCATTTTTCCGCTTTTATCATAAACATGGATCTGTTTTTTGAGCGGGCTGTTGGGGTCTTTCGGCTCCATTGTCAGTGAAACGGCATTAGGCATTTCCTTGAGTTCAGTGATATTAAAATCCTTCAGCAGGTTGTCAGTCATCTGCTCCGGGATAATCATGGTTTCCTTCATGGCATCCTTCATCATCTGCTTCTGGGCATCAGGGCAGTTTGCGGTAAATTCCAGTTCATAAGAGACTTTCCCGGTATCCTGCCAATGAATTGTAGTCTTTGTCACAAGTGGGTTCGCGGGTTCGCTCTTCAGCACCGCGGAATAATTCTTGATCCCCTGATTCTGGTAAAACTTGTATCCTTTCAGCAGTATTTCCCTGGTATCTGCGGCAAAACAGCTCACAGCCAAGCATGTCAGGAGCAGAACAGCCAGTAACTTGCTCATGTCACCTCCTAAAATTGAAAGTCAACCCTATTTTACCCTTATTTCCTCAAATGTAAAGAGGTCGCAAACGCCCTCTTTTTCCGGTATCATAAGCCTATGCATCATAACTCGACACTGCAGGAAAAAGCGCGGGAAATCATGTCCCGGCTGAAAGAGTCAGGGTTTTCCGCTTTTCTGGTCGGGGGCTGCGTAAGAGATCTTGTGCTTTCGCGGCCTCCCCATGATTTCGACATTCTCACCGACGCGCAAGCAGAGGATCTGCAACAGTTGTTTGAAAAAGTAGTCCCGGTCGGCGCGAGACATGGTACTGTCACAGTCGTCGCAGGTAATGATAATTTCGAAGTCAGTTCTCTGCCTGCTGGTGGTTCTCTGGAATCGCTCAGGAAAAATTGCAGCAGGCGCGATTTTACGATCAATTCCATGGTCATGGACTCTGAAGGCAGATTGCAGGATTTCTTCGGCGGAATCGCTGATCTTAAGAAACGGATCATCAGAGCTGTGGAAGATCCTTCAGCCAGGATCTCAGAAGACAGGCTCAGGATGCTGAGAGCAGTAAGAATTTTCACCACCCTTGATTTTACCCTCGACCAGGATCTGCTCGATGCCATCAAGCTCCAGGCAAACCTGATCTGTTCAGTTTCACCTGAACGCATCAGGAACGAACTGTTACAGATTATGGCTGCAACGCCCGGGATGCAGAGGCCAGGCATAGAACTGCTGAGGGAGACCGGCCTGCTGGCTGCCGTCCTGCCTGAGGTACAGAGACTGGTGGGGTTTGACCAGAGCAGCGTCCATCACAAAAAAGACGCGTACAGCCACACCCTCGATGTGCTGGAAAACCTGTCTGGAATTTCCGATTCCGCTCTCTTAAGATTCACGGCTCTGCTGCACGATATCGGTAAACCAGGCACCAGGAGTGGAAAACAGGGTGAATTCCATTTCTACGGACATCCTCTGGCAGGTGCCGAACTGGCAGCAGGGATCTGCTCCCGCCTGAGATTCTCCAGGAAAGATTCGAATCTGATTGAGACTCTGATCAGGGATCACATGCATTTCAAGCTTTTATCCCTCTCCCCCACACCCAGGGCTCTGGCTCGATTCATCAGGAAAAACGGGAGTCATCTTTCAGAACTTCTCATGCTGGGCAGATCTGACATTGAACTGGAAAGTCTGGACTGGCTGGATCAGAAGATCCAGGAGTTCCGCTCTGCATTCAATGGGTCACTCCCTGCCCCGCTGCTCGACGGTTTGGAGATCATGGAGATTTTGAAGATCCCGGCCGGTGCAAATGTCCGTAGAATCAAAGATTTTCTCCTTGAAGAGCAGATCAGGGGGGTTGTAACAACCAAGGAGGAGGCACACAGGATAATCCTGCAGGAATTCGGGGGGAAATTCTTATGAAAACCGGCAGAAAATTTGTATTTTCAACACTTATGATCCTGCTGATAATCCTGAATCTCTTTGTTTTCGGCGAAATCTCCCTCAGAATTTTCCGTCCGCATGCAGTTTTGACGCTCGTTCAGAAAGTGGTCTATCCAAGGGATTCAGAAGAATACAACCAGAAAGTCAGTGAATACAGAGTCGTTCCGGGAAATATCGGCATCATGCATAATCCGGACAGTCCGAATTTCAATCCCCTGGGTATTTACGGCAAGAAAATTCCCGTCAGCCGGGAAACGGGCACATACAGGATCCTGGTGCTGGGGGATTCAGTGACTGACCCGTTCGCCAGTTGTCATCCACCCTATGGCTATACTTTCGTCCTGCAGGACATCCTGAACCGGAAACTTCAGCGCAGGGTGGAAGTGCTGAATTCAGGGGTCGGTGGATACAATACAGTGCAGGAAGCAGCCTGGTTATCAGAATTCGGGCTCAAATCACAGCCTGACCTGATCCTGCTCGCCTATGTCAATAACGACACCTCCCTGGCCGAAAATTACCGCGAGGTCAGTGGAGGTCTCGAATTCTCTTACTACCAGCCCAGGAAAATTCCTCTGCTGATCGACTTTGGCAGATACAACCGGCTGGTCTTAGAGTCTTCGGAGCTGATTCCGTTCCTCTTCATCAGCCTGGAGCAGCTGATCAACAGGAGAGAAATCCGGTATAACTTCAATCTCTATGAACCAGGTTTTGATCAGAACTACGCAGCTCTGGAATCGATCTATCGGATTTCCGTTGAGAATGGCATTCCATTAATACTGGTGCATTTCCCGTTTTTCCATAACTTCAGGGAATATGAAAAAAATGATTTCTATGTCAGACACCTGCTGACAGCCGATTTCTGTGCGGAACGGAAAATTCCGCGGCTGGACCTGCTGGACGTTTACAGGCAATATGCTGAAAAAGAGGTCAGGAATGAAGAAGACCTGAATAAAAACAGCATCTCCAGTCATCCCAACCAGTTCGGGCATCAAGTCGCAGCTGAAGCCATTGCTGAATTTATCCTGAAAAATGTTTTCAACAAGGAAAAGTAATCAGATGATACTGCTCGTCAACCCGCTTCCCTCTTCCCTGGCTCCATTTCCAGAGCGCCTTTCCCTGTCGCTCGGTTCACTGGCAAGCTTCCTGCCGGCAGGGATGGCGGAAATTTTTTACGACAACGGGGATCAAGGCCTCTTCCTTTCCAAAGCGGAATCATTCGAATTCATCGGATTTACAGGCATGACCTATCAAGCCAGGAGGGCTCTGGCCCTGGCTTCTGCAGTTAAAAAGAGATTCCCGGAAAAAAGGACTGTCTTCGGGGGAGTGCATGCTTCGCTCAATCCCGGTATTCTTCTCGAAAATCCAGAGCTGGACTTTGTGATCTCAGGAGAGGGAGAAGAACCGCTCCTCTCGCTTCTCAGTGGCAATCCCGATCATCCTGGGATTTACAGGATCAGAGAAGGGAAAGTCTCTGGAAAACCTGCCGGACCTCATCCGGACATTACGAAGTTCCCGATCATAAACCGGAAACTGATTCCTGATCAAGGGATTTTTTATGATCAGGCTTTTTCAGAAAGGGCAGCGATTGTGATGTTCTCAAGAGGATGCGTGGGCACCTGTACATTCTGTGCGAGCCCTGCCATGTTCGGCCGTAATCCCAGATACAGAACTCCGGAGCAGGCTGTGGAAGAACTTAAATACCTGAGTTCTGAACTCGGTATTAGCAACTTCGCAATTGAAGACGACAATTTCCTCTCTGACGGGGAATTCGCAAGTTTCTTTATCCATCAGATGCAGAAAAGCGGTCTTGGAATACGCTTCAGGATCAACTGCAGGCTTGAGAATCTTAGTTTCGGCATCCTCTTGCACCTGAAAAAAATCGGGCTTTGCAAGATCACTCTCGGCATCGAGCAGATCGACCCGCTGATCCTCAGGCACCTCGGTAAGTCGCTCGATCAAAAAAAACTGGCAGAAGCACTTTCCTGGTGCGATAAGCTTGGCATACTGGCAGCACTGCTTCTGATAGCAGGTGCGCCAGGCGAGACCAGGGAATCACTCAGATTGGTGTCTGAATGGGTTTCAGGATTGAATCCTTCGGGAGGTTATGACTTTCAGATCCTGCAGCCGCATCCAGGGCACAGGATTGCTGAAATCTGCAGAAAGACAGGGAAAATCCTTACAACCGATACGGATGATTTCTTTTCAGACAACATCACTTTCCTGCCGGCAGGTTTCGATGATCCGGCAGAATTCCGCAATCTGGTTCGTGAAGTATCCGGAAAACCCGTCAAAATAGCGGGGGTCCAGGAGAAACCATTTTTAGAGCAGCTCAGGGAAAAAGGTGCGGAGACCCTGGTGATTAACCCGGCTGATTACTCAAGCTCAGATTTCAATCTGGTAACTACACACTGGCAGGGTTCAGAGCGTTGCAGCAGCGGACTCTCGATCATTAAATGCCGGGATTATGGAGGCATTGAATACAACTTTCAGATCAAGGATGCAGCTTCAATCAGCGGCTTTTTTCTCCACGGGCGCTTTGCTTCCCACCCAATGGGTTTTCCGAAGGGAGAGCGGTACAGTTCTGAAATCAAGGTCATTCTTAATGGAGTGGAAGTTTCCAGACAGGTTTTCAAATCCATTCACACTACAGGGGAATATTTGAGAATTTCAATTTACAGACCAGGCGCACTGAAGGAAGGGTTGAACACGCTGCGGCTGGAAGTCCCCAAAGACTCCAGACTCAAAAACGGCCTGAGCATTTTCTGCAAGCCCCTGAATCGGTTCTTCGAACCATATGAAATGCCGCTGATACTTGAAATCTTAAGGTAGCTTACATCAAGGCTGTTCAAAAATGGTCAGATGCAAGGCATGAGAGGCTCTAACAAACTAGTTTGTAAGAGCCTCTACACAACGAGGCAGATTGGCGTTTTTCAACAGCCTTTAATCCCGCTCCGCCTTTTTGTGCTTTGCTCAAAAGGGCTTCGGGGATAAGCAGCTGTAATCAAAATCCTCGCGTAAGCTCGGATTTTGAAACAGCTGCTAATAGTAAAACAGCATCTCGTAATACTTCGGCAGAGGCCACAGTTCGTCGTCAATCACTGTTTCCAGTTCGTCTACTGTCTTGCGCAGGGCATCCAGGCCTGGCATCACCATCCTGCAGTAGATCTCGGCCTTTTTATCCAGATCCTCTTCAGAAACTCCCCGATCCAGACGCTTTTCCAGATCGCCCATCACTGCAATCAGTTCGTTGATTTTCTCTGCGAGATCAGAAAGGAGTTTTTCCTGAACCTGTGATTTGGAGGCGATCATGATGCATCCGGCAAGCTGCCCCTGATAACGCAGAGCAGCAGGCAGTATTTTAGTTTTGGCGATGTCCATCGCTGTCTGTCCCTCAATATGCACTGTCTTACAGTATTTCTCGATTTCCACATGATACCTGGCATCGAGTTCGGAGTGCGAAAAAACTCCGTAACCGATGAACATCTTCTGAAATTCTGGTTTCTGATAAGCTTTCATGGCTTCAGGAGTGCTCTTCAGATTGGGGAGCCCGCGCCTTTTTGCTTCTTTCTGCCATTCATCTGAATAACCGTCGCCCTCAAAAAGTACGGGGCGCACTTCAGGGATCACTTCTTTGAGTACTGCGACCACTGCTTCAATCTGCCCGAATCCCCTGGCGAGTTTATCTGAAATCTTGTCCTTCATGAATTCCAGGGATTCAGCCACAGCAGTGTTCAGGAAAGTGACAGGAATTGAGATCGACTGCGAGGAACCGACAGCCCTGAATTCGAACTTGTTGCCTGTGAAAGCGAACGGTGAAGTGCGGTTGCGGTCAGTGCTGTCTTTGGGAATCTTGGGGATCGAGCGGATGCCGAGGTTGATTTTCTCATCGACTGATTTTTTCGATACTTTTCCCTGCTCTATGCTGTCCAGAACATATGACAGTCCTTTCCCTAGAAACACTGAGATGATAGCCGGCGGAGCTTCATTTCCTCCCAGGCGGTGATCATTGGATGCAAATGCGACGGAAGCTCTGATCAGTGCCGAATACCTGTAAACTCCACGCACAATAGCGATCAGAAAAGTCAGAAACTGCAGATTTTCTTCAGGATTTTCTCCTGGTTCCAGCAGATTGTGTCCGTCTGCAGCCAGAGCCCAGTTGACATGCTTGCCGCTTCCATTGAGCCTGGCGAACGGTTTTTCATGCAGACAGAGGAAGAGCCGGTGCTTGATGGCTTTCCTTTTCATCACTTCCATCAGCAGTTGATTATGATCAGTAGCCAGATTGGCATCTTCGAATATGGGAGCCAGTTCAAACTGATGAGGCGCCACTTCGTTATGTCTTGTAACAATCGGAATTCCCAGCTTGTAAACTTCCTGTTCCACGTCATTGATGAAATTCATGATCCGCTCAGGCATGCTGCCGAAATACTGGTCTTCCAGTTCCTGCCCCTTGGGTGGCCTGGCTCCGAAGATGGTCCGCCCTGTAAGCACCAGGTCTGGCCTGAGGTTGGCGAGGTCCCGGTCCAGCAGAAAAAATTCCTGTTCAGCACCGATCGTAGGAAATACTTTCTGTGGTTTGTTTCCGAACAGAGCCAGCAATTCCTTTGTTTTCTGGCTGATCAGTTCCACGGAACGAAGCAGTGGAGCTTTCTGGTCCAGGGAATCTCCGTGATATGAAATGAATACGGATGGAATGCAGAGGGTTTTCCCGTACTCGCCTTCCTTGATGAAAGCCGGCGAAGTCGGGTCCCAGCCCGTATAGCCACGGGCTTCGAAGGTGGCGCGCAGCCCGCCGCTTGGGAAGCTGGAAGCATCCGGTTCTTGCGTTACCAGCTGCCTGCCGGAAAAACGCTCGATCAGATTCCCGTCCTCAAAAGCCAGGAATGAATCGTGCTTCTCAGCCGTGGAGCCTGTCAAAGGCTGGAACCAGTGGCAGTAATGGGTGGCTCCCTTGCTGATGGCCCATTCCTTGATGGCATGCGCGACTTCAGTGGCGACTTCGATGGTCAGTTCATCCTCTCCAGAGATGCATTTCTGCAGCTTCATAAAAGTTCTCTGGGCAAGTTTTTCCTTCAAGGCCTTGGTGTTCAGCGTGTTTTCTCCGAAGTAGCGCGATACTGCGCCTTTTTCAATATAATTGGAAGGATTTGTTTTTTCGGATATTTCCCTGATGATTTTGACGCGTGGATTCATACTTTGCCCTCCTGACTAGGTAAGAAATACAGATGCATTATACTCAAACTTCTTTAATCTTTTCAAGGATGAACCACTAAACTTAGTAAGCTCCTTCTCCGTGCAGTACTGAATCTAAGCCCTTATTCTCCTCTTCAGAGCTGATTTTGACAGGTGTGATTTTGTTAATTATGAAAAGTACGATATAAGAAAAATGAAGGCGTAACCGGTTGCAAAGAAAACTGCCACCAGTTTCTTGACAAGAAAATCAGTTCAAGACTTTATTTTAGGCCAAATTGTCATTACAATTGACAATTTGGCCTAAACTGAATATATTTAGATTATGATTGAAAGAATCATGAACAGAAAAGCACTTGAACTGTCTGAAAAATTCCAGGTGATCGCAATCACAGGCCCGAGGCAGTCCGGCAAAACCACGCTGGCCAGAACAGCTTTCCCTGGAAAACATTACTGTTCTTTAGAAGATCCGGGAATCAGACGGGTCGCTCTGGAAGATCCGAAAGGATTTCTCGGGGCACACCCAGAAGGTATGATCCTGGATGAGGCACAACGTGTTCCAGAACTTTTTTCTTATATTCAAACTATTGTTGATCAAACTGGAAAATCAGGCCAGTTTATTCTGACAGGTTCGCAGAATTTTCTGCTGCACGAATCAATCTCGCAAACCCTGGCCGGAAGGGTTGCTATCCTGAAGCTTCTGCCATTCAGCTTGGAAGAAACAAAAGGAACCGAATTCGATATTCATAAACTTGATGAACTTCTTTACACCGGGCTTTATCCCGGGATGCATGACCGGAAAATACCGGCTGGAGACTGGTTTCCGAATTACATACAGACATATGTGGAACGCGATCTCAGATCTATTCAGAATGTTTTTGACCTGAACCTTTTTCAGAAATTTCTCAGGCTTTGCTCAGGAAGAGTAGGACAGCTGGTAAATTTTTCTTCTCTGGCTTCTGACTGCGGAATTTCACACAATACGGCAAAATCCTGGCTTGGGCTTCTGGAACAGAGCTATTTGATTTTTTTCGCCAGGCCATACCACAACAATTTCAACAAAAGACTTATCAAAATGCCCAAGCTGTTTTTCTATGATACCGGCCTCTTATGCGCGCTGCTAGGCATTGAAAACAGCGCACAACTGGAAACTCATTATCTGCGCGGATCTATTTTCGAGTCTTTGGTTGTTTGTGAACTTTTAAAATATCGCTGGAATCGCGGAATCGGAAACGGGCTGTACTTTTTCCGGGATAAATCAGGGCGTGAGATCGATTGCATCGTAGAAATCGGTGGTAAGCCGATCGCGATAGAAGTGAAAAGCGGGAAAACAATCGTACCTGATCATCTTGATTCGATTAAATACTGGGAAAAAATCAGCGGTCTGAATGGGCGGTCCTTTCTAATTTACGGGGGGGAGGAAAAATTGAAACTAAGGAATACCAGCATCCTGGGCTGGCACGATCTAACCGATATCTTCACAAGCTGTTGAAAACGACTATCTGTAGTGTTGCACTTGAGGTAAGGTGACGGTTTTTGACTTTGTGATTTTAATTTCTGTCAATTGTATAGACCCGGTGTATGGTACGTCTCTTTCTTAAGGAAAAAGAAAAGAATCCGAATTCGGGCTGATTTTACGGATTCCTTACGGGTTTGAGCTGCCTTTTTACTCGATTTGCCTAAGCATTCGCGCTATAGTTGAGTCAGGAAAAGAAGGGAGGCTGCCATGGAATTCATGCTGGCTGGAATCTCGGCTCTGCTTCTCTGCATCTATCTGATCTATACAATGCTTTATCCGGAGAAATTTTAACCATGGATAATGATTTATTGCAGATCAGCCTCTATGTCGCTTGTCTGATTGCCCTGACTCCGTTGACAGGAATCTACATGGCCAGAGTATTTGAGGGAAAGCTGAGCTCCATTCCTTTATTGGGATATCCCGAACGACTGTTTTACAAAATCTGCGGTGTGAAACCTGAAGTCGAAACCGGCTGGAAAGAATATGCCGGGAATCTGCTGATTTTCAATTTAATCGGTCTGATAGTTCTCTTTCTTCTGCAGTTATTCCAGTCCCGGCTTCCGCTCAACCCGAATCACGCCGCAGATGTGGAGTGGACCTTAGCCTTCAACACAGCGGTTAGTTTTGTGACCAACACCAACTGGCAATCCTATGCAGGTGAAACAGCCATGGGAAATCTGGTGCAGATGGCCGGGTTTTGTGTGCAGAACTTTCTGAGTGCAGCCACTGGCATGGCTGCAGCAGTGGCACTATTCAGGGGAGTGATCAGAAACAACACCCGCATCGGAAATTTCTGGGTGGACATGACCCGCGCCACAACTTACATTCTGCTGCCGCTTTCGCTTGTACTGGCTCTGGTTCTGGTTCAGCAGGGCGTTGTCCAGAGTTTTTCAGCCAATCAAGAAGCCACAACTCTCGAAGGCGTCAAACAGATTATTCCGATGGGTCCAGCAGCTTCGCAGATTGCCATCAAACAGCTCGGCACCAATGGCGGCGGCTTCTTCAATGCCAACAGTGCCCATCCGTTCGAAAATCCGACTCCGCTCTCCAACTTTATCGAGATGCTGGCGATTCTCATGCTGCCCGCGGGTTTTGTTTACACCTATGGGGTCATGGTCAATCAGAAAAAACACGCCTGGGTCCTATACTCGGTCATGATGGTAATTTTCCTGACCGGACTCAGCGTTTCTCTCTGGTCGGAATATAAGGCAGGCGGCGTAGTCGGCAGGATTGCCATGGAAGGCAAGGAAACCCGCTTCGGCACAGCCAACAGTATTCTCTGGTCCTGCGCCACCACAGCGGCTTCGAATGGTTCGGTAAACGCCATGCAGGAAAGCCTTTCTCCGCTATCCGGCAGTGTGGCACTGTTCAACATGCTGCTGGGGGAGATCATCTTCGGCGGGCTCGGCTGCGGGATGTATGGAATGCTGCTTTTTGTCCTGCTGGCTATTTTTATTTCCGGCCTGATGGTGGGCAGGACGCCTGAATACCTGGGCAAAAAAATCGAACGAAAGGAAATCCAGCTGGTCTGCATCGGGATCATTGCGCCGTCTGCCGTCATCCTGCTGGGTACAGCGCTGGCCTGCGTTCTTCCAGCTGCTCTTTCTTCGCTGTCAGCAAAAGGACCTCATGGATTCAGCGAGATCCTCTATGCCTTTACTTCTGCGGCAGCCAATAACGGCAGTGCCTTTGCCGGTCTTACCGCCAATACGAAGTTTTACAATCTCAGCTTGGGGATTTCCATGCTGATCGGACGCTTCGCTGTAATGCTGCCCTGCCTGGCACTCGCCGAATGCCTGGCAGTCAAACAATCTGTTCCTGCTTCCAGCGGCACACTGCCTGTAAACAATCTGGTCTTTGCCCTGCTCCTGATCGGAGTGATCCTGATCGTCGGCGCTTTGACATTCCTGCCCTCTCTAGTACTCGGACCGGTCGTGGATCATTTACTGTTTTTGAACGGCGGCTTGAAATTCTGAGGTGACTATGAACGCAAATGAAAGCTCCCTGAGTTACACTGCGATTTTGCAGATGGCAGCTAAAGAGTCTTTCCGGAAACTGAATCCTGCAGTCCAGTACAGGAACCCGGTGATGTTTGTGACCATGGCTGGAGCCATCCTGACGACAATTTCCTGCATCCACTTGATTCTGAGCTGGAGATTTCCAGGATTTGAAATTCAGATCTGCCTCTGGCTCTGGTTTACAGTGCTGTTCGCCAACTTCGCACAATCCGTAGCTGAAGGACGTGGGAAAGCACAGGCCGAATCGTTGCGCAGATCCAGGGTTGAAGTCTATGCCAGGCTTTTGAGACAGGGCATTGAGGAGCGTATCGCGTCATCAGAAATCAAAAAAGACGACCTGGTGGTCTGCGAGGCAGGAGACATTATTCCGTCAGACGGAGAAGTGATCGAAGGGATCGCCAGTGTCGACGAATCTGCCATTACCGGCGAATCTGCGCCTGTAATCCGCGAAAGCGGAGGCGACAGGAGCGCAGTCACTGGCGGTACCAGAGTAATCAGCGACAGGATCGTGATCAGGATCACAGCCGAACCGGGAAAAAGCTTTATCGACCGCATGATCGCCCTGATCGAAGGAGCGCAGCGCCAGAAAACTCCTAACGAAATCGCCCTCGGCATACTGCTCTCAGCCATGACCCTGATTTTCCTGCTGGCAGTGGTGACTCTGAAATTCTTTGCGGATTATGCCGGAAATTCAGCAGGCCAGGATCTTTCCGCCATTGTAACAGTGCCTGTGCTGGTCTCTTTGCTGGTCTGCCTGATCCCCACAACCATCGGAGGACTCCTGAACGCCATCGGGATTGCAGGCATGGACCGGCTGATCAGGCAGAACGTGATCGCCAAGAGCGGGAGGGCAGTTGAAGCAGCCGGCGACATCAATGTGCTGCTCCTGGATAAAACAGGCACCATCACCCTCGGCAACCGCATGGCTGTCGATTTCATCCCTGCACCAGGCATTACCGGCAGAGAGCTGGCGAATGCCTCTCAGCTGGCTTCCATGGCTGACGAAACTCCGGAAGGACGCTCCATCGTCATACTTGCGAAACGGAAATTCAATCTGCGCGGAGAAGAGTTCAAACCTGCAGATGCAGATTTCATCCCCTTTTCGGCTAAAACACAGATGAGCGGAATCGACATGGAAAAATCCGGCAAAATCAAGCGGTGCATCCGTAAAGGTTCGGTAGATGCGATCAAGAGAGAGCTGATTAAATCCGGTGGCGTTTTCCCTCAGAATCTCGAGGAAAGTTATCAGGAAATCGCCGGAAGCGGCGGTACTCCTCTCGCTGTGATCGACAATGGAAAAGCCCTGGGGCTGATCCATCTCAAGGACATTGTAAAGGGTGAAATCAGCGAGCGCTTCGCCAGACTCCGCAGAATGGGCATCCGGACCGTGATGATCACAGGCGACAATCCTGTGACAGCCGCAGCCATTGCAGCCGAAGCCGGAGTCGATGATTTCATTGCCGAAGCTACACCGGAAGCTAAGCTCACCCGCATCCGGCAGGAACAGCGGGAAGGGAATCTGGTGGCCATGACCGGAGACGGCACTAATGATGCACCAGCGCTTGCCCAGGCTGATGTCGGTGTGAGTATGAACACCGGTACTCAAGCTGCCCGCGAGGCAGGCAACATGGTGGATCTGGAAAGCGATCCGACCAAGCTGATTGAAATCGTGGAAATCGGGAAACAGCTTCTGATGACGCGCGGAGCACTGACCACTTTCAGTATCGCGAATGATGTGGCCAAGTACTTTGCGATCATCCCTGCTCTTTTTGCCACGCTCTATGCGGTAAACGGAAAAACCGGCCCTTTGGCCGGCCTTAACCTGATGCATCTGTCCTCCCCGCAGAACGCGATTCTCAGCGCAGTGATTTTCAATGCCCTGATCATCATCGCTCTGATCCCGCTGGCTCTGAGAGGAGTGGAATATCAACCAGAACCGGCTGAAATTCTGTTGAAGCGGAACCTGCTGTTCTATGGTGCAGGAGGGATCATAGTTCCCTTTATCGGGATCAAACTGATTGACATGATTATTGCATCTGCAAGCTTGTGAGGCGATGAACATGAAACAGATCTGGACTTCAGTTATAATCTATTCCATGCTGACAGTATTGACCGGTTTCTGTTATCCACTGTTTGTCACACTGGTCTCTCAGTCATTTTTCCCGTCTCAGGCTGAAGGCAGCCTGATCATCAGGAATGGTGCAGTCGTCGGCTCCACTTTGATCGGGCAGAAATTTGCAGGACAGAATTATTTCTGGCCCAGGCCCTCGACCACAGATTACAACACTATGCCTTCCAGCGGAAGTAACTTGCCAATTGCCGGTCAGGCCTTATCCGACCAGATGACACTCAATTCAGGGAAATTCAGCGCCGCCAACTCGCTGCCTGCTTCGGAAACCGTCCCTACGGAAATGCTCTTTTCGTCTGGAAGCGGGCTTGATCCACACATCAGTGTCAGGTCAGCAATCCTGCAGGCCGGCCGCGTGGCAGCGGCAAGATGTTTTGACAAGTCCCGTCTTGACAGACTGTTCGGCTTGATCAGGGAGACGGCTGAAGAACGCACTCTGGATATTTTAGGTGAGCCGAGGATCAATGTCCTGAAACTGAATCTGGCTCTGGAAGGAATCAAATGACCTTCAGCGATGAAACCAGGCCTGATCCGCAGCTTCTGCTTGATTCGATCAGGCAGGCGGAGAAACAGAAGCAGCTGGGAAAGTTGCGCATCTTTTTCGGCATGTCTGCGGGTGTCGGTAAAACTTATGCCATGCTGCAGGCGGCGCATCAACTGCGCAAAGCCGGCCTGGATGTGGCAGTCGCTCTGGTGGAAACCCACGACAGAACTGAAACTCAGGCCTTGCTCGCCAATCTTAGGATAATCCCGCGTAAGAAAACCGAATACCGCGGGATGACTCTTGAGGAACTGGACATAGACGCAGTGCTTGCGTGCAGGCCTCAAGTGGTGCTGGTGGACGAGCTTGCCCATACCAATGCCCCGGGTTCCAGGCATGAAAAACGCTGGCAGGATGTACTGGAAATCCTTGACAACGGGATCGATGTATTCAGTTCCTTGAATGTCCAGCATATCGAGAGCCGCAACGAAGACGTGGAATCGATCACAGGAATCAGAGTAAATGAAACGGTCCCTGACTCCCTTCTGGAGCAGGCCACTCAGATCGAACTTGTGGACATCACTCCAGCGGAATTGCTGGACCGGCTCAGAGAAGGAAAGGTCTATCTAGGCGAGCGGGCAGCCATTGCCACTGAAAATTTTTTCAAAGTTGAAAAACTGACTGCCTTGCGGGAGCTGGCTCTAAAAATCACTGGAGAAGTCGTCAGCAACGAATTGCTGACCCTGGCAATATCCGAAGGACACAATGCATCCACAGCCGGCAGAGGAGCGCTGATGGTCGCTGTCAGCCACAGCCCGCACTCGCAGAAACTGGTCAGGGCGGCCAGACGGTTAGCTTTTGCAGCGGAAATGCCCTGGGTCGCCGCCAACATAGACAGCGGTGTTGTTTTAAACGACGAGGAAAAGACCAGGCTTTCAAAAAATCTTGAACTTGCCAGAAGCCTTGGCGCCAGGATCATCACGACTTCGGACACTGATATAGTTCTGGCTCTCAAACGCATCGCAGAGCAGCAGAATGTGTCGCAGATCATAGTAGGCAGGCCGAGAAGCACCTGGATCAGAAATCTGATCACAGGCGGGACCCTGCTGGACCGCCTGGTCAAGGAAACCAACATCGATATCCACGTATTGCGTGAACATAAGATCACCCGCTCTCTACCGGCGACCAGATATCCGGGGATCTGGCTGCTGACAGCTACAGGCAGTGATTATTTAAAAGCACTTCTGATCATCGCAGCCATCACCATGCTTAATTCCTTCCTGATGAGATTCTTCACTTATCAGTCGATTGGTTTTGTCTATCTGCTGGCAATCATGTTCATCGGGTCTTTCTCCACCCTGGGACCTCTTCTGCTCTCTGCTGTTTTAAGCGCCACCTTGTGGAATTACATTTTTATTCCGCCGACTTTTACTTTCTTCATTTTCAAAACAGAAGATATCATGATGTGCATCGCCTATGGGTTTACAGCAATTATCACAGCAGTTCTCGCCAATCGCATCCGAAAAAACAGACTTCTCCTTCAGTCCAGGGAAGCCAGGACCGAACTGCTGTTTGAAATCGTGGAGATCATTGCTCAAGCCGCCGGCCGGATAGAATGTCTGCAGAAACTGTCGGTAAAGCTCGGGACTCACTTTGATGGTGCTTGTTCCATCATATATAAAAAAGCCGACAGAGGACTTGAAGAAATACCTGTGCCGTTTTCCAGCTGGCTTTCCGATCCAAAAGAATGGGCAGTGGCCCAGTGGTCGTTCGACAACAACCGGCCTGCAGGCTGGTCCACAGATACCCTGTCACGGGCCAATGCCATCTATTTTCCTCTGAAAGGACCCACTGACGTTCTGGGAGTAGTTTCTCTCAGTCCGCATAATCCGAAAAGGCCGTTTACGATCGACGAAAAAAACCTTCTGGCTGCAATTGCCTGGCAGTGTTCGGCATACCTGGAACGCGATCTTCTCAAGGAAAAGGTCCGGGAATCCGAACGCCTGAAGGAGTCAGAACGGCTGCACCAGACAATTCTGGATTGCATTTCTCATGAAATCAAGACCCCGCTTACCGCTATCATAGGTCTGACTTCCGTACTGGAAAATGAGCAGTCCTTTAAGGATTCAGAACTGCGCGCTCAGATTCTGGAAGAACTGGGGGAATCAGTCGAACGGCTTAACCGTGAAGTCAACAACATTTTGGACATGTCACGTTTAAACTCAGGTGTAATCAATTTGAAGCTGGACTGGAATGATTTAAGGGAGATCATCGACACAAGCCTGACCAAGCTGGACAAATTTCTGAAAGGCCATCAGATCAGGCAGAATATCGCAAAGGATCTTCCTTTTGCCAGAATCGACTTCTCGCTGTTCGAATCAGCACTTACCAATCTGTTGATTAATGCCGCTAAATATACACCAGAGGATTCCTGCATCGAGATATCCGCATTTGAAAAAGAAGAGTATATTATAATGACAATTGCGGACAATGGGCCTGGAATTCCGGAAGACCATCTGCCTTCAGTTTTCGACAAGTTTTACCGTGTGCCTGGTACTTCGTCAGGTGGCACAGGGCTGGGGCTCAGCATTGCCAGGAGCGTGATCGAAATGCATGGAGGGACAATCGAAGCTCATAACCGGCAAGCAGGAGGACTTGAGATCATGATCAGCCTTCCTCTGGAGAAACAACCGAATCTTGGTTCTGAGGAGTAATCTATGCCTAATGGTGCTAAAATTCTGGTGATAGACGATGAAAAAGCCATCCGCCGTTTCCTGGAAATAAGCCTCGCTGCTCAGTACAAAGTCATTACTGCAAAAAACGGGCGGGAAGGGATCAAATGTACGGCAGACCATCACCCTGACCTGGTGATATTGGACTTGGAGCTTCCAGATACCAATGGCCTGGAAGTTTTAAAAACGATCCGCGGATCTTCCTCGGTTCCCGTGATAATTCTCACAGTGCATGATTCCGACAAAGACAAGGAAACTCTTCTGGATTCAGGTGCGGACGACTACATGGTCAAGCCTTTCAGTATGACAGAGCTACTGGCCAGAGTCAGGGTAGCCCTGCGGCATGGAGCCAGTCTGAAAGATGACCTGACCTTCACTTATGGTCCGCTGTGTGTTGATTTCAACACCCGCTCAGTAATGCTCGACTGCAACGAAGTCAAGCTTACCGCCACTGAGTTCGATATTCTGAAAATTCTGGTCAGACATGCCGGAAAGATTGTAACCCAGACCCAGATGCTGAAGGAAGTCTGGGGGCCAAATGCTGTGGAAAACTCGCATTACCTGAGGATCTACATCAGCCAGTTGCGCAGGAAGCTCGAAATCCACCCTGATTTAAAAGGCAGGATTGTAACAGAACATGGGGTGGGCTATCGTCTGGATGTGATCTGAATTCCGGATTTTTGGTCAAACTCAGCCTGAACATTGTTCAATCCCATTTCTGATCAAGCTTATCCGCATAAAAACGCAGAGCCCGCTCATATGAACGGATGTTCTGATCACCAGTTGTTTCAATCAGATTCAAAAGCAGAATCCTGGTGGCCTCATTATTTTGGTTTAAATTGTAAAGAGTCAGGGAAAGGAATACCTGCAAAGCTCTGTCTTCCGGAAAATGCCTGATCCCTTCCTGCAGATATTTCAACGATTCGTCGTACCTTCCCAGGCAGCGCAGAGTACTGCCAAGGCCAAGGTACGCTCCTCTCAGGTCAGCTCCGGACAGTCCATACCTGATGGCATTTTCATAAAAAGGCACAGCTTCTTTTTCCAGTCCCAGGCAGTCGCAGGCCCAGCCGCACTGATAACAAAGAGCGGGATTTCGAGGATCATTCGAGAGAAGACCGATCAACAAATCCCTGGACTCCTCCAGCTTGCCTTCACTTCTTAATCTCAGAGCATTTTCTAACGTGGTATCCATATTTTTCCCGGAGGTTATTTCACAGCTTCGATCGTCGCTGATGCCACATAGTTTTCGGCTCCGCTGCCAGGGAACCAGTCTTTGATGAATTCACGGCTTTTTTCATTGACACTGATCCTGATTTTCACGAATCCGGCTTTTTCAAGCATCTCCTTGATTTCACTGACCAGAGCAGCACCACCCACACAGCCGCCGTAAGTGTCCAGATCTGATTTCAGCTTCTTTGTAAGCGGCTTCAAGGCCACCACATCTGAAATCGCGATCCTGCCGCCTGCCCGCAATACCCGATGTGCTTCACAGTAAACAGCAAACTTGTCGGGTGAAAGATTAACCACGCAGTTGGAGATGATCGCTTCTACAGAATTGTCAGCTACAGGTAGATGCTCAATCTCCCCCAGCCTGAATTCCACGTTCGAGAGCTTGCTCTTTTTCAGGTTTTCTCTGGCTTTGGCAAGCATTTCAGAGGTCATATCCACACCGATTACATGCCCCTCAGGTCCAACTGCACGTGCTGCCAGGAAACAGTCAAATCCTGCGCCTGAGCCAAGGTCAAGCACTGTCTCGCCTGGCTTGAGGTCTGCAATTGCCTGCGGATTGCCGCAGCCCAGGCCGAGATTTGCCCCCTCAGGAATTGATTCGAGTTCATTTTTATCATACCCGAGTGCCGTTGAAATCGCTTCCGGGTCAGGAGTCCCGCAATCAGAGCCGCAGCAGCAGCCGCTCTTCTTGACTATCCCCGCATATCTTTCCCTGACCTGGTCTCTCAGATTGTCAGCTGAATCCCTGACTGACTTTTTGCTCATGATTTCCTCCAAATCCGGTAGATTTTATCATCAAATTCCGCCTGCATACCAGCTGCGTGAACGGTTGCAGATTCCGCAGACAGACAGCATCACAGGCACTTCCACCAGCACGCCTACCACGCAGGCCAGGGCTGCGCCTGATCCGGGCCCAAAGAGTGTGATTGCCACAGCCACTGCGAGCTCGAAAAAATTGCTAGCGCCGATCAGCGCGCCAGGGGATGCCACATTGTGGGGCACCCTGAACATGCGCATCAGCAGATAAGTGAGTCCTGAATTGAAATATACCTGGACCATGATCGGCACTGCCAGCAGGAACACTGAGAACCATCTGGTTGTAAGATTCTCTGCCTGGAAGGCGAAAATCAGCACCAGTGTCGCCAGTAATGCCACAACAGTCACCGGATGGAATACTGGCAGGAATTTCTGTTCGAACCAGTCTTTTCCATGCGTTTTCAAAAGAGCCGTACGTGTAATAAATCCGGCAGCCAGGGGGATCACGATGAACACCACCACTGAAGTGATCAGCACTTTAGAAGGGACAATCACATTTGCCACGCCACATAGGAACATCACGATCGGGGCAAAGGCGACCAGCATGATCAGGTCATTTACTGCCACTTGGACAAGCGTATAGGCAGGGTCTCCGTCTGTGAGATAGCTCCAGACAAAGACCATGGCTGTGCAGGGTGCGGCAGCCAGGATGATCAGGCCTGCAGTGTAGTTTCTGGCCATTTCAGTGTCGATCCATGCTGAAAACAAGTGCTGAATGAACACCCAGGCAAAAAAGGCCATGCTGAAAGGCTTGACCAGCCAGTTGACAAACAGAGTCACGAGCAGGCCTTTCGGTTTCTTAGTGACTCCCAGGAGTGAACCGAAGTCGATTTTCAGCATCATCGGATAGATCATCAGCCAGATCAGGATCGCAATCGGCACATTGACCTGCGAGCCCTCGCCGAATTCGATCCTGCTCAAGGCAGTCACTGCGCCGGGCAGCAGTTTGCCGAATCCCACCCCGACCAGCATGCAGACCAGCACCCACAGCGTCAGATACCTTTCAAAAAAATTCAGGCGCTTTGCAGTCTGTTCCATTTAATGCTCCTTCCAGTCTGTTTTGTATAAATTCTGCATCTGAAATACTTTAAAATGTGGTAGATCGATTCAAATATTCCCCTTTTCCACAGGGTGAACGAACCCGTTTTCAAGTCTGAGCCTTTTCTTAGCTCTCTCTGCTGCTGCATGATCGTGAGTTACTATTACAACTGTCCTGCCCTCTGCATTGAGCTGCTCCAGAAAAGACAGGACTTCTTTTCCAGTATCAGGGTCCAGATTGCCTGTTGGTTCGTCAGCAAGTATCAGAGACGGTTCATTGGCCAGCATCCGCGCCAGCGCTACTCTCTGCTGCTGCCCGACACTGAGTTCCCCTGGTTTATGATCCAGCCTGTCTGATAAACCCAGTCTTTCCAGAAGCTGCTTTGCTCTTTCCTGCTGCCTTGCTTCCGAAGCGCCGGCCAGTAACAATGGGACCTGGACATTTTCCAATGCTGTTAAATAAGGGATCAGGTTGAAAGTCTGAAAAACAAATCCGATTTTCTCCCTGCGCAGCTGTGCCCTTTTGACAGGAGCAAGATCGTATAAAGATTCGCTGCCAGCCATTACGCGTCCTTTTGTAGGAGTCAACATTCCTCCTAGCGTCAAAAGCAGTGTACTCTTCCCGCTGCCGCTGGGACCTACAATCGACAGATAATCGCCATCACAAATTTCGAGATTCGCATCCTGCAAGGCATTGACAGTTTTTCCGCGCCGCCTGTATTCTAAACAAACCTGCTCCATTTTATACACTTCATACCTCCTGAAGCGCTGTACAGGGATCAAGCCCTGCAGCACGCCTGGCAGGAAAATAACTTGCACACATTGTGATCAGCACTGATAAGCCGATGCTCCAGACAGCCAGAATCGGCATGGGCAGAACCGGGATCTCGGCTATTTCAGGACCAATTATCACTGCCAGTAAAGTTCCCAGCAGGTATCCTCCTGCACCGCCCGCTATTCCAAGAAAAAAAGCTTTAAGCAAAAACAGCCTCATCACCAGAGAAGAAGTGGCTCCCATAGCCATCAATGTTCCGATTTCACGCCTGCGCTCAAACACATTGGCATACATGTAATTAGCGATACTCGCTCCGCCCAGCAGAACTATGATGCCTATGAAAATCGTTGAAAGCTGCGCCATCAGGCGATTGGTCCTGATCTGTGTATCTACAACCTGATTGATGGTCATCACTTTGGCTTCCGGGAGCAACCCATTTATTTTCTGCACCAGACCTTTGGAGATTTCGTTACAGCAGCCTACGATCTCAATTGCATTGAGAACTGTTCCTTTGTTCAGCAATCGTTGCAGGGTGTGCAGATGGATAAAAACCCGTGCATCATCCACTGTCCCTGTCTGAGGGAGAAGTGTGGACACTGTGAAGGTTTCGCCAAAGAGAGTCAGATTCCCACTCTGAACAACACGCAACCTGGAAGCAACGTCAGCCCCAACCAGCGCCTCATGTTCGTCAAAAGTGTCAATGGTTCTTTTCCGTGCTAACGCCTTTTTGGAGGCTTCACTCTGTCCGGAAGTTGTGATCACTGTGCCGCAACCTTGAGGTCGCATGAAGATCCCAGCTCCCTGCCAGGCAGCTTTGGCCTGAAACTCGCTCTTGGGAAGGATTCCAGTCACTGTGACAATGTTCCCACCAACCTCCACACGGGTGGAGAGCTTTGGAGAGAGATTGTCCAACCCCTGCAGATCAGAAGTCGTCAGCCTGGTCACGTATTCCTCAGGAAAAGTATCGTTCTGCATGTCTGCGCTGTAGTAATCCTGAACTGAGGCGGATTTCGGCAACACCAGAATATTGGCACCCAGTGCGTCAAGTTCAAGTGCCACAGCTTTTTCAGAATAAAAAGATACATTCCTGATGGAAACAACAGCTGTGATTCCCAGAAGGATAGCGAAGAAGCTCGTCAGCAACTGACTCCTGCGTTCGAACAGCTCTCTTCTAACCAAAGTTTTCAGCAGCATTCAAATCACCTATTTGCATCCACCGCTGCCACAGCCAGAACCGCAGGATGACATGGCTGCAGTGAGCGCTTTGACCAGCATATCTTTATCAGTTGCTCCGGGAAATGCAGCTATCACAGCTCCCGGAGGGCCGAGAAACACTGTCACAGCTTCTCCGCCCTTATATTCAATCTTGAGCTGAGTCATGAAACTGATTTCTCTGGTATCTGCCGGATCTAAAATTATGTTCACTGTAGCTGCCGAATAAAGGGGATCACTAATGAAATCTGAAACTCCTTTCATCGCAGCATCATTAGATTTAGTTTTGGAATTATGGACGCTGAGCAGAACCAGTTTTTGATCCTGCAGGGCTTTGAGACATTTTTCCATGCAGGGGGAAACGAATGATCCCAGGATTTGTTCTGAATTGAATTTAGTAGGAAATCCTCCGGTAACAGCACCGTTAGGAGCAAGCACCAGCACCAGAGGCATTGGAGCACGATCCACTCCGAATTTCTTTACAACAGAAATCTCTGCACTATCTTTTATGTTTATCTCGACACTGTTGGCCCGGTCAGCAGCAGTTTTAGCTGCAGTCAGGAAAACCTCCCTTAATCGCTTCACTTCATCAGTATCTTCACTAAAAAAAAAGGCGAAAAGGTATTTTCCAGCACTAGAAGCCTTTTGAACAGCTGCCATTCCTGGACCTGCAGCAATCTCCACAGTACCAGAAACCTGAGAAATGGATGATTCCCCTGTTTTCCCTGAATCAGCTGCCCATCCGGAACAGACACCCCAAAAAACAACCAGAAGCAAGGTAATAAGTTTCACCCAGTTTGAATACATATCTTCTCCTCTCCCATAAACTTCTCTGTAATCCATTTAAATCAAACAGCAAAAACCGCAATGTTAAGAAAACCAGTCATCTTACTGTATAGATCAGGTAGACTCCTCCGGCAATCACTAAGAGTCCGCAGGCTTTTTTAAAAAGATCCAGAGCCCGCGATTTTTCCCCGAAATCCAGGTACTTCTGCACCAGGCCTGCAGAGCCGCCTGCTACAGCGATCACACCGCAATGGCCGAGGCCGTAAGCAAAAACCAGGCCAAAGGCGAACAACGGGTTTGTAGACCCGTACTGAAACACCAGCCCTAAAATCGGAGCCATGTATGCGAAAGTGCATGGCCCGAGCGCCACGCCGAAAATCAAACCCAGCAGAAAAGCACCGCTGTATCCGGAGCCAAGCGCTCTGGGCGCAGCTCCTGAGATGTTCGACAGCCAGGGCAGGCAGCCAAGAAGGTAGAGACCGACAACGAAAAACACGGCTGCCACCGCATAATTTCCCCATTTCCCCAAATCCCCGGCCATTCTCCCGAGCCCGGCCGTTACTGCGCCGATCACGGCAATCGAAACCAGAATCCCCAGAGAGAAAACAAGCGACATCCTGAAAGCCTTGCCAGTGGTTGACCTTCCCTGCCCGCTGATGAATCCGATAATCAATGGAATGCTGGAAAGATGGCAGGGCGAAAGCAGCACGCTGAGCATTCCCCAGCCCAGCGCAGCTGTCAGGGCCAGACCCCATGACCCGTATAAAGCCTGGGTCATGTTGATGAAAATCTTTTCAATCATTCATTTCTGCCCTTTTAAACTGACTCCTAATGATTTCCATTTTGCCAGAATTTCCTCGCTGGCGAAAAATCCCTCATGCCTGAACAGTTCTTTTCCGTCCTGATCAAAGAAAATCTGGGTAGGGATCAGCTTGACGCCGTATTTTTCGCCTGCAGACCTGTCTTCCCAGACATCGATGAATACGACTTCCAGACTGCCTGCATAGTCTTTTTTCAGGTTTTCCAGCACAGGCATCATCATCTTGCAGGGGATGCATGTCTTTGCGCCAAGGTCGACTAGTAGGGGCACAGCATGCTGTGCCCCTACATTGCTGACAGCAATTTCACTGGTAGAAACCATAGCTGCAGGTACAGCAGTCTCGCAGGTGGCTCCGGATTTAACCTCGCATGTTCCACCTCCGCAGCAACCTGCCCAGGCAATAGTTGATGCTGAAAATAAAATCAAAGCAGCGAAAAGTCCGATGTTTTTCAAAATATTCCCTCCCTGCCGGTCAGCCCAGCATTTTTTTTATTTCTTCAGTTGTCAGTACTTTCCCCGCTGATTTCACCTGCCCGTCGATCGCCAGCGCTGGCGTGATCATCACTCCGAAATTCATGATCTCGTCCAGCTTTGTGACTTTTTCCATCTGATAGTCAAGCTTCAGTTCTTTGGCGGCCAGCTCAGCGTTCTCAGCCAGTTTCCTGCATTTCGGGCAGCCTGTGCCCAGGATCTGGATTTTCATAGCCTGTCTCCTTTCAATGAACCTCAGGATCGGACGGAAACGGGGTTCCGCCCCTGCATTATTTACCTTGCCACTGCCCCGAACAGCATTCCCGTAATCGTAGCCATGATTACTACCAGGCTCACAAATACGACTGTTTTTTTCGTGCCGAGTATACTCTGGATCACGAGCATCGAAGGCAGGGAAAGCACCGGGCCAGCGAGCAGGAGACCCAGAGCCGGCCCTTTCCCCATGCCGCTTCCCAGCAATCCCTGCACGATCGGCACTTCTGTCAATGTGGCGAAGTACATGAAAGCACCGACGATTGATGAAACAAAGTTCGCCAGCAGGGAATTACCGCCAACCGAAGTGGCGATCCAGGCCGATGGAATCAATCCTTCAGTACCTGGCCTTCCCAGCAGCAGGCCTGAGATGAAAACACCACCCAGCAGCAGCGGCATGATCAACTTGGCATAACCCCAGCTTTCCGCGAACCACTGTTCTGCCTCTCCTGCGGTTGTCGCAGTGATCAGCGCCAGTCCGATCACACCTGCTGCAAAAGGGATCAGAGGTTCAGGCGGAAACAGAAAATGCAGCATAGTCACTATAGCTGCAGTGAGTATAATTTTCCAGGTTCTGCAGCCGTACCATAAGACTAAAACAAATCCCAGCGCTGCGGACAGAATGCTTGTGATCAGCCATTTAATCATGAAAATCGCGTGCCAGGTTCCGGTTTCTTCCATGGGTTTTGCCCAGTTGGCAAAAATGAGTATCCCTGACAGCAGAAAGAAGAAAAACGCAGTCTGCCATAAAGGCCTGCCTGCTTCAGGTTCAGGCAAAGCCATCTGCGCTTCAACTTTCAGGTTCTCTTCAGCCCTGAATATGAAATGCATGATCAAGCCGATTACTATGGAAAAAATGATTGCTCCGGCAGCACGCCAGATCCCGATCTCCAGGCCCAGTATCCTGGCAGTCATGATGATCGCCAAGACGCTGATGGCAGGGCCTGAATAGAGAAATGCGATGGCAGGGCCAAGACCAGCTCCCATTTTATAAATACCGGCAAACAGCGGCAGAACTGTGCAGGAGCAGACAGCCAGGATCGTGCCTGACACAGCTGCTACTCCATAGGCCAGTGTCTTATTGGCCCGCGCACCAAGGTACTTCATCACTGAGGCCTGGGATACGAAAACAGCGATACCGCCTGCAATGAAAAATGCAGGCAGCAGGCAGAGTATCACATGTTCACGGCTATACCACCGCACCAGCTGCAAACCTTCGTTCAGGGCATTGTCAAATCTGGGTGAACCGACAGGAAGAAAAAAACAAACTAAAAATACTGTTGTGATGATGAGCAGTGTTTTGAATTCTTCTTTCCAGTCCATCCTGCCTCCTGATTTTAGTAACAGTAAAACTTGTTTTACATCTCTTCGTCTTTCAGTCTTTCATTCAAAGTCTTTTCAATGCAGGGAAAAATCTCCATAATGCACGGGCAGACGATTTCGTAAAACACCTGGTTCCCAGTTTTTTCAATTCTGAGTATGCCTGCTTCCTTGAGTATCGAAAGGTGCCTGGAAACAGTTGAAATATCTGCGCCTACAAGTTCAGTCAGTTCGCAGACGCATTTTTGTTCCTTGCTTAGAGTATCTACAATGAACAGGCGGGTAGGATGACCGAGAGCTTTTAGAATTCTGGCTCTTGTTTCATATTTCCGGGGAATTTTTTTCTGTTTCATATCGCCCCTCTATTATTCTATTTTGCCAAATAGCCAATCACTTGTCAAGAATGTTTTATTGCTGAATCGAATTGGCAGCTTTACAACTTGATTGCTTCTGGGGATCTAACGAAGATCTTTCAGCTTCCCCTCAAAGACGAATTCCGCAGGGCCGGTCTGGTAAGCATGGCCGTCCTCTGCCCATTCCACTTCCAGGTCTCCGCCATTGAGGTGCACAAGAACCTTCTTCCCTGTGAAGCCGTTGAGATTCGAGGCTACCGCCGCAGCTGTGGCACCTGATCCGCAGGCCAGGGTTTCGCCTGTGCCCCGCTCCCAGACCCGCATCCTGATCTCATCGTCATTGATGACTTTTATGAATTCGACGTTAATGGAATTCGGAAAATATTCAGATTTTTCAATTTTCGGACCAGCCAGCTGTATCTCGAAATTTACCGCTAAATCCTGAAAAATGACGCAATGAGGGTTTCCGATCGAAACCAGGGTGATTCTGTACATTTCGCCTTCGATCAGCACTTCTTTGCCGATCACACGTTCCTCGTCAAAATACCAGTCCGCAGTTTTAAACAGCGGCTTCCCCATATCGACCCTGACCCTGTCGCCCCTGATCCAGGCTTTTAATCTCCGTTTCCTGGTCTCCAGCTCCACTTCCTCTGCTTTGAGCAGTTTAACTGATTTCAGGTAGCGGACAGCGCATCTCGTCCCATTGCCGCACATTTCAGCCTGCGATCCGTCCGCATTGTAAAAGGAAAGGCGGAAAGGAGCCTTATGGCCTTCTTCGATCACTATCACCTGATCGCACCCTATCCCGAAATGCCTGTCAGCAGCAGCCCGTGAAAAATCAGGCAGATTTTCCGGCAGAGCCTGAGAAATGCCGTCTAATATAATGAAATCATTGCCTAATCCATGCATTTTTACGAACTTCATATCAGTTTCAGCTCCCTGAGCACTGAATCGATCCTGTTTCTGGACGCTTCCTCAGGATCGCACATGGGCAGCCTGTAGGTTCCTGAAGCCAGGCCCAGCCTTCCGCAGATGTATTTGATCGGCACAGGATTGGTCTCGATAAAGGCGATCCTGGTGACTGGCATGATAATCTCATAATGCATTCTGGCTGCATTGGTGAAATCGCCGCTCAGCCCGAATCTCACGAATTCGGCAACCTGTGCCGGAATCGCGTTGCTGATTACTGAAATCACGCCTTTCCCGCCTAGAGACATCAGCGGCAGGGTCAGTCCGTCATCGCCGGAAACTACTGTGAACGATTTTTTCCTGGCGATCTGCTCGATCACGTCGGACATCTGGGCCACATTTCCTGATGCCTCCTTGACTCCAGCCACGCCCTTGATTTCGGCGATTCTCTTCAGCACAGGGGTTTCAATGTTTTTGCCTGTCCTCCCCTGGATATTGTAAACGAAAATCGGAATCCCGATCGAATCCGAAACAGCCTTGAAATGCCTGAACAGGCCTTCATTAGTCGGCTTGTTGTAATAAGGCGTGACTACCAGCACTGCGTCTGCACCAAGTTTTTCAGCAATTTCACTGCGCCTGATGCTTTTGGCTGTATCATTGGTCCCTGTCCCGACCATTACAGGTACCTTTCCTTTTGCCTCTTCCACAGTGATTCTGATCAGCTTTTCCTGTTCTTCCTCGTCGAGCGTCGGCGTTTCTCCGGTAGTGCCGAGTGCCAGCAGTCCGTTGATCCCGGATTTGATCTGGAAAAGCAGATTCTTCCTGTATCCTTCGTAATCCACTTCCCCGTTTTTCAGAAACGGCGTGATCAGAGCAGTGGTTGCGCCTTCAAACATGGGTCCTCCTTACTATGTTCTCCATCAGATCCCCGATTTCAAAGCAGCCTTTTTTCCCTTTGATGAACTCAGCAGCCAGCACTGCGCCAAGCGCGAATCCCTGGCGGCTTCTGGCTGTATGCTTTAGTTCTATCGTATCAGCTTCACTGTCAAAACTGACAATATGCGTACCAGGCACAAACCCGCCCCTGGTGCTGGAAACATGCAGCTCGTCCGGTTCAATCCTGCGGTCCAGCTTGTCATAGACAGCCTTTTTCTTTCTCCTGATATTTTTCAGCAGCAGGTTGGCAAGCGTCTTGGCCGTTCCGCTTGGGCTGTCCTGTTTTCTGTTGTGGTGTAACTCGTGTAAGAACACATCATACTCCGGAACATTGTCCGCGATCTGAGCAGCTGCTTCCACCATCTGATAAAAAAGATTCACGCCTACTGAAAAATTTGAGGACCAGATCATGCCTGTGCCTGCTTCAGATACGATTTTTTTCACTTCCTGAAGATGCTCACCCCATCCTGTTGTGCCGATCACAACATTGGTCCCTGCTGAGGCGTAAGTTTTCACATTTTCGAGCACTGATTTGGGCAGTGTAAAATCGATCGCTGCCTCAATCCCGCTTAAAGTTTCAGGTTTCAGTTCCTTGAATTGGGCTGTATTATCCTGGACATCAATAGTGATATATTTATGGCCCCTGGTTTTCAGGATCTTTTCCACTTCATGTCCCATGCCGCCATATCCGACAATTGCGACTTTCATAAATACTCCTCTGATTTTATCTCTAAATGTTATCGGATTATCTCTTTTTAATCCATGTGCAGACATTTCCATGGGACTGACCAGATTACTGGCTGGGCTGGCCCCTGTGCTTGAAAAAACAATGTTTCCGGGTATAATTTTATTAATAATATACAGAATACAGAATGAGGTGGACTATGAATTTAAATTTTAAAATCATTGCCCTGGCCGGCTTGGTTTTCTTCAGCAAGTCCTGTTTCGCGATCACCATGGACCCGGTCATACCTGGTGTCAGTTACACCGGGATAGTGAATGTCGTATTTTCCAGGCCTTCATATGCGAACTGGACCCAGCCGGGCGACGAACTGCCGATCCCTGAGAGTGTTCCTGCGCCTTCAGTCACCAGGGATCAGGCTATCCTCGACGCCATAGCAGTCAAAGATACTGTGATCCAGGACGCCATCCGCAAAGCCACTTATACGATCAACGCCTTTGGGGACCCGGGAAAATACAGGCTGGAATTCACCTATCAGCCGGTCTACCCTCAGATCTGGAAGGGTCCGGTCCGCCTGATGCCCGGCCTGACCGTTCTTGCAGTGGTCAATGTATATGTCTGGCAGAATATTCCGGTGCAGCCCGGAGTTCAGGAACCACCCAGAATCAAATATTTTTACGAAGTCTGCCTTGGATCATACGGAAGCACTTCCCAGGCCATGGATGCCTGCAGCCAGGGTACGCAGCGCGCAGTCCAGGCGGCACTGGCAGCCACATCCCTCAAGACCGGAGTTCCAGTTGATCAATTGAAATCTGAAACCTCGCCCAGGGATTTCATCATCCCGTCCGCAAGCGCCTTTACCCAGGCTTACTGGAAATTCCCGCATGTGATCAAATTGTGGTGAGAAGAAAACCTCCCTGCGAAGTGGGAGTCACCGAGGCTGCAGTTCCTCTTTGATAGTTTTCAGCATTTTTTCAACCTCGCAGGGTTTCGAAATGAATCTGAACCCCTTGGCTTTGATCTCCTCAAGCCTGATCTTCTCCTGGTCGAAATATCCGCTGATGAAGATTACCTTCAATCTTGGGTTCTGATATTTACACCTTTTGGCGAGGGCTAATCCGTTGCCGTCCGGAAGCATCATGTCTAAAACCAGCAGCCTGAAATCCCCGAACTCATTTTTAAAAATTACCTCAGCTTCTTTCAGGGAAGTCGCGGTTTTTACCTGATATCCATTGAGAGTTAGGAGCATGGAAAACATCTTCAAAATATCGGGATCATCCTCGATCAGGAGAATCCGCTCACCTTTACCCTGCTCGATCTTTTCCGGATCCTTTTTCAGGGAATTGCCTGATATCATCGGGACTGCAGGCAGGAAGATCTGGAAAGCAGTTCCTTGGCCCACCTGACTTTTGACATTGATGACGCCATTGTGCCTGTTCACTATGCCGTAAACTACAGGCAAGCCGAGACCTGTACCCTTGCCTTCAGGCTTGGTTGTGAAAAAAGGTTCGAAAACTCTGTCTATCAATTCTTCCGGGATGCCGCAACCTGTATCCGAGACTGTGAGTATGATATATTCGCCCGGAGTCGGGATACGGCATCTGGTGCAATCCGCGGCCGAGATCTGCACAATTTCTGTTTTGATCAGAATGTTTCCACCTTCCGGCATCGCGTCTCTGGAATTGATGATGAGGTTCACAACCACCTGTTCAGCCTGAAAGGGGTCACCCTTGAAAGCGGCTGATTGCGGGCAGAGCAGCATTTTCAGCTTGATATTCTCACCAATCAGCCTGGAAAGCATTTTCAACAGTTTGCGCAGCAGGCTGTTGAGATCGACGATTTCCTCCCGCATTTCCTGCTTGCTGGAGAAGATCAGAAGCTGTCTGGTGAGTTCAGCGGCCTTGATGCAGGCAGATTCGATTTCACCGAGACGTTCCGGACAATCCCGTGCCTGATTGTTCGAATGTTTGAGCAGGGACGCATTGCACTGTATCACCATCAGGCTGTTGTTGAAATCATGGGCTACTCCGCCGGCAAGAATTCCGATTGCTTCAAGCTTCTGGGATTGCAATAATTCCTGGTTGGATTTAGACAGGTCCTTGATGGCCAGATTCAATTTTTCATTGCTTATCTGGAGGCATTGCGCCTTGTTTCTCACCCTGCGCGTGCGGATTTTCACAAGTTTCCGAAGATCCCTGGAAGTTTTTTTTTCTGCAGTCAGAACAGCGGCCTGCAATCGTTCTTTCTCAGAAACGTCATTGGCGATCAGGGTTAAAAACCTCTTTTTCTCAGCCTGGAACGGCACGAAGCGGCAGTCCAGACAGACTTGTTTTCCGAAAGAGGAGATCAGCTGCACGACTTTTGCGCTTGGATTGCCTGTCGCAAGGACTGATTCCGCAAGCTCCAGCAATCCGGATTTCTTCCAGGATTCGAGATTTCTGAAGTTCTGGGCCTTGACCTGCTCTATTGTGGCTCCAATGGCTGCGGCAATGGCAGGGTTGGCCAGCACGCACTGACCGGACTCGTCGTAAACCAGGATCCCGCAAGGCGCATGTTCCAGGACAAGTGAGGACAGAAGAGCAATGGTTTGAGATGAGCTGAGGACAGGCGATGAGGATTTAAAAGGGGTTTCCCATTTTACAGACATGCTTGATTCTATTTTTTTATCTCATTTAATTTTCTGCAAACTCTATATTCTAATTATTATAATTATTATCCTCAAATTGCAAGTTATATTTTTCTTGCCTGCTTCCAACCATTTATTTCTTCGAAAACAACCATTTTAGGGGATTCCAAAAGAACTCTTATCAGGTAGATTATATAAATAAAGGCGGTGCGATCATGATTATCAGCGTAACTATGGATTTAAAGAATCTGATTGAACTGGGAAAAAACTATCCCTGGGATGTTCCAGGCCCATGTCCCGGATGCGGTGGGGAGCTCTGGTCCCATGGATTTGTGAAAAGATATTTCGAAGAAATCCAGAAACCCGTGTTCCTTAAGCGATACAAGTGTGTGAAATGCGGCTCAATCCATACCCTGAGACCAGACGATCATTTCCCGGGAATGCTGGCCAGCAAAGCAGACATGCTATGCAGCATGTTGAAGAAATCAAACCTCAATCGCTGGGAAAAAAATTTCAGCCATCAACGGCAGTTGCACTGGTTCAGGCGGTTTTCCAAGGAATTCAAAGATGCATAAGATCCTTCAACAGAGAATTGTGCCGGGATATTTATGCCGTATTGCCCTTGCAAATAAAGGCTTTCAGGCACTCCACCTTTTTTTTGCGTTGAAACCCGGAAAAGGGCGGATATCATTAATTTCATGATCAAGATCATCAAAGCTGAACCTGTGCATGCAGAACAGATTTCCGCAGTTTATCACAGACAGTACGGAAATTATTATCCTCACAGGGAATTTACAGTCCCTGAACTGATCCGCAAACAGATGAACAAACCTGATCTGATCTGGAAACTGGCTCTGGACAGTGAGAAAGTGGTAGGCACCATGCTGGGTCTTCTGAATCCCAGCAATCGGACTTATGAAGGCGGCAGGGTAGTGATAGACCACGATCAGCGTGGACTGGGGATCGCCACTCTCCTGCATGAAGCGATCTGGGAAGAAGCAGGTTCCAGGGATTACGAACTTGTCTATTACACGATGAGGGAAAAAGTCGGGATCTCCGCAGCAGGCGAAAAGCTCGGATTGACTCTTTGCGGCTATCTGCCCGGGAAGCACAGGCTGGCCGGAAAGCGCCGTGAGAATCACCCTTTTTTCATTAAAATCTCCCAAGGTTTTTCTAAAAAAAGAAGGGCACCGGATCATAACCTTTATCATCAGAATTCATATCTGATGGATATTCTGGACAGCCTGTCTCTGGAAAACAGAAGTTATCCCTATCCTTCAGCCTGCATGGCAGATTGCTATACAGACAGGTGCTGCACACTGCGCTCAGGAATAGTCCACTATTCTTACAGCTCTGATGAAGAAAGCCTGTCCATCGGAAAAATCGTTTCAGACAATCCTTTGCAACTGTTGATTGATCTATTCAACCCTGACTCTCAGGAATCAATTCCGGAAATGGCTGATGCGAAATACATAGAGCTGGACGTGCTGGCCGATAAGTCGGATCTGATCGCAGATCTGGAAAAAATCGGATTCAGACGGTTTGTTTTTCTGCCTGGCTGGTTCCTAAAGGACGGATTAAGGTTCGATTGCTTCAGGATGGTTCACAATGAAGCTTACAGCCGCGACGAAGCAGTGGCTGAAATAGTCTCAAAGGTCCAGAAAGAATTCACCCATAAAGGAGCCGCAGATTGAAGATTGTATTTCTTTCCTACTCAGGTTATCCGCAGCACTCAGATAATTTCATCCCTAATCCCGGTCCTGCGATCCTGGCAACGCTTTGCAGGAATCACGGGCATTCCGCTAAAGTGCTCGACCTTAACAGGCCGGAAATTTTCAGCCAATGCCCGGACGAGCACTCACTCACAGATTATCTGATCGCGGAATTCGAGCAGGACCTGCCCGATGTACTCGGAATTACCACCTGGTTCAACGCTTATCAGGACACTGCTGTCATCCTGCAAAAACTGCGCAGGAGATTCCCGGCACTTTTCGTGGTTGGTGGAGGGTATCACGCCACCTGGTTCGAGGAAGATTTTTTGCGCACATTGCCTGAAATAACTGGAAACGACAAGCCAGTCTTTGACATGCTGCTGCTCGGCGAAGGTGAAAAACCGATGCTGGAACTGCTGGAGCATCTTGCAGGCAGGCGGAAAAAAAAAGAGATCGCTGGAGCCCTCTATGTCGAGGGCGGCAGCATCCGGCGCGGAGCCCCGCAGATTTTCCACGATCTCACCGATGAGTCTGTCTCCCCGCTTCCTGACTGGAGTCTGTATGGACAAAAGGAAGGGATGTGGCCGATTCTGATGCTGGATCTCTCCAGAGGTTGCTTCAACCGCTGCATCATGTGCGGCCATGAAGCAATGTCAGGCCATGGGATCCGTCCCCGCAACATCCGGAAAGTAGTGGATTCGATGAAGAGCGATCATCAGAAATTCGGAGTCTCGCATTTCCGGGTCACTTCTTCCATGCTCAGCCTGGAGCTGATCGAGAGTTTCACTTCCGAAATCCTGACCAGAACAGATTTTCCGGCACTGACCTGGTCCTGCTTTTCCGAAGCCCATGAGCTCAAGGGAAGGCAGGATCTTCTCGAACGGATGAAACTAGCCGGCTGTCTGGCCATTTTCTTCGGTCTGGAATCAGCGGACAACAGGGTGCTGGGCAGGCTCAACAAGAGGAACACCAGGGAAGATCTGGAAGAAGTGATCCTGGGAACCAAAAAAGCCGGGATCAAGGCGATCGCCAGCATCATGGTAGGCAATCCCGGCGAATCTGAAGAAAGCCTCAAATCCACAGTGGATTTCATCCTCAGGGTCAGGCCGGACTCAGTGCCTTCTGTTCCGATCGCGCCTTTTCCCCGCACTGAACTGACTGCCCACCCTGAGCGGCATGGCTATGTTCTGAACCCTTTATGGAAAAAAGCCATGATGACGATGCGGGTTGAGCATATTCAGGACCCTGATAAATGGACTTATCCCGCGGATTTTTACAAGCATTCAAGCGGGAAATCCTTTCTCGATTATTCGAAAATCTGCGGAGATATCAGCCGCAAGTTGTATGATCACGGCATCAGCAGAGTCTCGGACGAGGTTTATCTGATGGCAGATCTATTGAAAAAGGATCCGAATACCGTTTATCTCGAACATTCTACAAAGCTGAAGGAAAGGGACATGAATTTCTTCAGCCGGGAAATCCAAAAATGCAGGGAGAAGAGCGATGAAATTTGAAACACTGCTTTTCAGGGAAGCAGGACATATCGGACATCTGATCTTCAACAGACCTGAAAAGGGCAATGCCATTAACAGCCTCATGACAGACGAGCTCCTGCAGCTGACCTCTGAAATCAGGGGCAGCGCAACGATCAAGGCTCTGATCCTCTCAGGCAGCGGTTCAAACTTTATCACAGGAGCTGATATCAACGAATTCGCCAGAATCGATCAGGAGCCTGAACTTGTGCACAATTTCCTGGAAAACGGCCGCAGATTCATGCGCAGCCTGTCTGAAATCCCGCAGCTGACTATCGCTGCTGTTTCAGGCCACGCTCTGGGAGGAGGCCTGGAAGTGGCTCTGGCCTGCGATTACATCCTGGCCGGAGAATCCGCCAGATTCGGTCTCCTGGAAATAACGCTGGGCTTGATTCCCGGAGCCGGAGGAACTCAGCTTCTACCACTGAGAGTAGGGCCGGGCATAGCGAGAAGAATGATCCTGACCGGTGAAATCATGGATTCTGCGACAGCCCTGGCCTCCCGGCTGGCCGACAGGGTAGTTCCTGACAAGGTTCTGCTGAAGACGGCCGAAGAAATTGCCGCTCCGCTTGCGAAAAGTCCGCTCTATGCCCTGAGGCTGGCCAAGAAAGCCCTTTCGCACGGCGACTATCTTAACTTCGAATCCGAGAGCCATTGCTTCAGGGATTGCCTGAATCAACCTGAGTTCAGGGAAAGAGTCAATAAATTTATCAGTAAATAATAGTGGAAGGTAAATTATGGAATTCGCATTAAAAGGAAACGTAGCTCTGGTGACTGGCGCATCCAGGGGGATTGGGGCAGTGATCGCAGAAACGCTGGCCGGGCAGGGTGCCCGGGTTTTCATTAATTACCTGGAGCAGCGGGAAAAGGCGGAAGCAGTCAGGGACAGGATCGTCGGGCAGGGCGGCTGGGCTGAGCTGATTCAGGCCGATGTCTCCAAGCTTATCGATGTCAGGCGGATGATCGACGTCTGCCGTGAAAAATGCGGGAAAATCGAGATACTCATAAATAATGCCGCCATTCCAGGGCCTCAGAAAAAAATCGAGGAAATCACGGCTCTGGAATGGGAGACAACGATCTCGATCAATCTGAACAGCGTTTTTTATCTGACGAGTTCGGTGATCCCATTGATGAAGGCTCAGAATTATGGCCGGATCGTCAATCTGGGGTCTATTTCAGCTGAACTGGGAGAGATGGGTATCTCCGCCTATGCGGCGTCCAAAAGCGGACTGTACGGACTGACTAAAACCATGGCCCTGGAACTTGCCAGGCACAATATAACAGCCAACATAGTATCGCCCGGATACATTGACGCTGGGATGTCTAAGACTCACACGCCTGATAAAATCCGCGAAAAACTGCTGCAGCGAATACCTTCCAGGAAGTTCGGCACAGCCGAAGACGTGGCGGCTGCGATCCTGCACCTTGTTTCGAAAAGCGGAGGCTACATCAACGGACAGGTAATCAAAATCAATGGAGGCGCGGCATGAACAAAATCATCGGAATCGGCAGTTATCTGCCTCTGAAAACTCTCAACAATGAGGAGCTGGAACAGACAGTAGACCTGAGCGGATATGACGAAAAAAAAGGCGGGCCATACGGAAAATGGGTGGAACGGGTGATGGGATTCAAAAACAGGCACATAGCTTCGGACATTGAAGCCACATCCGACCTGGCACTGGAAGCCAGTCGCAAGGCATTGCAGGAAGCAGGAATACAGCCGGAAGACCTGGACCTGATCATAGTCACTACCGCCACTCCAGATAAAAAAGGCCCGAATACTGCTTCGATTCTTCAGTCAAAGCTCAACGCCGGCAATAATTCCTGGGCTTTTGATGTGAATGCCGCTTGTCCGGGTTTCGTTTATGCCCTGTTCGTGGCAGACAGCCTGATGAAATCAGACCCGAGTTTCAAGCACGTGCTGGTGGCTGCCGCGGAAAAGATGTCCACAATCGTGGACCGCAGCGATTACATTACAGGTGCCACTTTCAGCGACGGGGCAGGGGCTGTGGTACTGGAAAGGTCGGAAAGCGAGGAGTCCGGGATCCTCGGATGTTATGCCCGCAGCGACGGAGAAAAAGGGGAGTTGCTTGACGTGCCTGCAGGCGGCAGCTCAATGCCCATTACCCCTGAAAACTGTAAGGACATCTATAAAAATAAAATGCACTGCCTGAAAATGCACTCACATGTAGTCAAGGAATTCGCTGTGGAGAAACTGATGGAATCAACGAATGCGGTGCTCAGAAAGCATTGCCTGGGATATGCCGACATTTCTTACTTTCTTCCGCATCAGGCAGGTAAAAGCATCATCAATAAAAGCAGTGAAGCCATGGGATTGTCTGAAGACAAAGTACTGACCAATTACAGTACAGTCGGCAATGCTTCCATGGCCTCGATCCCGATTCTGATGGATGGGAACAAGTCCCTTTTCAAAAAAGGCGACAATCTGCTGCTGGCTGCAATGGGAGGGGGCTTAGGCTGGGGCGCAGTGCTCTATCGCTGGTGAATCCAGGGAATCCCTGACGCCCAGCAGCAGGTCCTCTGTACTGAAAGGTTTGATCAGGAGCCTCACACCCTTGTCCAGAATCCCATGTTGTAAGATCATCTCGTTTGTATAGCCTGAGATGTAAACCACTTTCAGGTCTGGAAGCATGGTGGAGAGCTTGCGGTAAAGTTCCTTGCCTGAGAGATACGGCAGCACCACGTCCGACACCATCAGACTGATTTCAGACCCGTGCTGCTTGGCAAGTTTCAAGGCATCCACCGGGTTTAACGCTTCCAGCACCCTGTATCCGCCTTCTACAAGCTGGCAGCTCACCTGCTTGAGCACTGCCGGATCGTCTTCGATCAACAGCAGAGTCTCATACCCTCCACAGACAGCCTTTTTCAGGACTTTTTTCTCTTTTTCAATTTTCCCTTCTGCCATTGGTATCAATACCTTGAAAATACTGCCTTTGCCTGGTTCGCTTTCCACCATGATCCTGCCGCAGTGCTGCATCACGATCCCATAAACTGTAGACAGGCCGAGTCCTGTTCCCTTGCCGATTTCCTTGGTTGTGAAAAAGGGTTCGAATATTTTCCCGATAGTTTCATTATCCATTCCGCAGCCGGTGTCGCTGACTGTGAACATTACACATCTGCCCTTCAGTTCACCTCTGGTTATCCGCTCGGCTTCCGCCTCTGTCAGGCTGGAACTCTCCACTGCGATCCTCCCTGCGCCTGAGATGGCATCCCTGGCATTCAGCACCAGGTTGATCAGCACCTGCTGCATCTGCACCTGGTCTGCCAGAATTTTCATGGGCTCAGGGGAAAGCCTGGATTCGAAACTGATGTTCTCAGGCAGGAGCTTGAAATAAGTTTTCTTCAGGCCCTCAATCAGGGAGTTTGGATTAAGCACTTTCATTTCCAGCACCTGTTTCCTGGAAAAAGCCAGCAGCTGGCCTGTCAGGCCTGAAGCCTGCCTGGAAGCTTCCAGTACGTTGTTGACCAGATCCGTATGGACACGATCCTGTCTGAATTTGTCCTTTAACATGCCGGCACTGCCAGTGATCACCTGCAGCATATTGTTGAAATCGTGAGCAATTCCTCCTGCAAGCTGGCCGATTGCTTCCAGTTTCTGTGACTGGATCAGCTGTTCAGTGAGGGATTTTTTCTCTGCTTCAATCTTTAGCAGCTCAGTCAGGTCATTGAAAAAAATGATGAAGCAATCATTTTCAGCGAAAGTGCTGCTCAGGTTCACTTCCCTGCACCTGCCGTTTTTACATGTGACATGATATACTTCGTCGGATAAGATGAATTTTTCCTTTTTCTGTACGTCTGCAAACCATTTCGCCAGAATCTTATTCCTGTATGTTTCATCAGGGAAAGCCTTTTCGAACCAGGCTTGTCCGGTAGGTATGTCGTCCAGAGTATATCCGAATGTGTCAATGAATTTCTGATTCACATAATCAGCGCGATCCTTTCCCACAATGATGATCGGAAACGGCGACAGCTCAACCAGATTCTGCAGCCGCTCCCTGTTCAATTGTGCTGCTTTGGCGTCAGTAATATCTTCAACCACTGCATGGTATTCCAGCAGTTCGCAATTTTTCTCAAAAACAGCTGTAAACTGAAATTTCATCCAAGTCTCCCTGTTGTCAGGGGTTTGCACGTCCTGCTCGATAAAATAGTTTCTGGGAGTAAGCAGGCCGAGTTTCTGAGCGATCAGTTTCTGTTCCTGCTCAGGAAAAATGCTCAGAATTGAATCACCGTACATTTCACGGGTTCTGCAGAAATAATCCTTGAATTGCTGGCTGGTGTAAGTTATCTTGAAATTCCGGTCAAATTTGCAGAGCAGTAAATCAGTTTTGGACATAAAGTATCACCTCTAGTGTAGAATCCAAAACCTTATCACACGAATTGCCTTTAAATAAATTATACCTTATAGTATTGTAAATTGCAATAGCCCTTGCAATTTGCAAAACTGCGGATTGACATGCAGACATGTATTGCTTAATATATGACAAATGACTCAGATCCTTTTTGTTAAGCTGTATTTTTTTCAGATCATAACCTTGATTTTATTGATTGCACTGCTGACAGGCATTTATCTACTTTATCAGAAAATTCAAGAGCTTTCTAAAAGAGCCAGTCTGATGGCACATGAAGTCAAAAATCATTTCTGGGGGATTCTACTGCAGGCTGAAATCGGACTGGATGAATCTACCACTGCCAAGAAGGACGAGTATTTGAGACGGATCACAGCTGCAGCAGGGGAATCAGTGAAGCTGGTTGAATTGTTGGAAGCGCAGCCTCGAAGGCGGGAAAATTCCGGATCAATTGATCAGATTCTGAAATCGGAAAAAACTTTTCAGAGGAATTTTACAGGGACTGCCCTGCTGGTTGAAGATCAGGAAATCTTCCGCAGCTTAGGCGAAAAAATGCTCGGCCGGATGGGATTTAAAGTCCTCGCTGCAGGGAGCGGGGTGCAGGCGCTTGGAATTTTCAGAGTGCTGGGAAAGGAAATCAGCCTGGTGCTGCTTGACATACAGCTGCCGGACATGAAGGGAACAGAAATCTTCCGCAATTTGAGGGAAATAAATCCGGCTGTCAGGATCCTTCTCGTTTCCGGAGGCAGCCTAGATCAGGAAATTTTCACTCTAATCCAGGATGGAACTGCAGGTTTCCTGTCCAAGCCGTTTGATGAACTTGACCTTGTCAAAGGGATCAATCACATCTTGACTTGAAACAATTCCCTCTGCTCTGAGATAGAATAATAAGACAGGAACCTGTTTGACAGTTACAGAAAATTTCAAATGGTGAATAGTGAATGAAGAATGGAGAATGGAGAAAAGTCAAGGTGACCGGCAAAATCTGTAATTCGGAATTTGAAATTCAAGATTCAAAATTTTGTAAGGTCTACTAACATGCAGATAACAGTGACTATTGCAGATGATCATGACCTGATCAGGCTGGGGATCAAGACCCTGATCGAAAAAAAAGCCAAAGATATCACTGTGACCGGGGAAGCATCAAACGGCGAGGAAGTCCTGGCCCTGGCAAAAACAAATCCGACTGATGTGTATATCCTGGACATTTCCATGCCAGGGCTGAACGGAATTGACGCGATCCCCAGAATCCTGAGAATTTCCCCTTTGAGCCGGATTATCATTCTTTCAATGCACGACAACAGGGCCTTAGTTGAAAAAGCAATGCTCTCAGGTGCCAGAGGATATCTCCTGAAGACCGGATTGCCTGACGAGATTATCAAAGCAATCAGAACCGTGAGTTCCGACAAATTCTATCTTTCTCCTTCGATCACTAAATATATCGTGGAAGGATTCTTAAAAGGCCGCGCAGAATGCCGCGACTGGGAAGGCCTTTCTCAGCGGGAACGGGAAACAGCGCAGCTGATTGCCGAAGGATTCAGCAGCAAGGAAATTGCCGCAAGATTTAAAATCACAGTCAACACGGTCAATTGGCACAGAAAGAACATCATGGAAAAGCTGGGCCTGCATAAACAGTCCGAACTTACCCGCTGGGCAATCAGCGAAGGTCTGATAGATCACTGAGACTTTAACAGTGAACCGACTTTTTCAACCAGATCATCAACATTGAACTGCTTTTCAATTAAATCATCAGCACCGCAGGCAATTATTTTTTTCCTGATTTCTGCAGTATACTGGCCTGTGATCCCCAGTATTTTGGTTGTTTTATATTTTTCCCTGATCAGTTTGCAGACATCGAAACCGCTGATCCCTGGAAGCATGATATCCAAAATCACAAGTTGAGGTTCAAATTCACCGATGGCTTTTCCAGCCTGAAATCCGTCAGCAGCCAGCTTTACCTGGTACCCGTTTTCCTCCAAAATCAATTTAATGATCTTTAAGACTGATTCATCATCATCCACAACCAGAATTTTGATTTTTCCCAGATCATTCAGGGATCCGCTGATCGGCAAATTATCATCGTTTAACAATGAATCGACTTTTTTCAACAGATCATCATTGGTAATGGGTTTTGCCAGCAAATCCGCCGCACCTGCAGCCATCAGCTTATTTTTGCTCTCTTCAGAATAATGGCCTGTGATCCCCAGTATTTTTGTTTTCTTATATTTTCCTTTAATCGCCTTGCAGACAGCAAATCCGTTGATTCCAGGCAGCAGGATATCCAGAACCACAAGCTGAGGTTCAAAATCATTCAGCGCATCACCTGCCTGAAACCCGTCTTTAGCAAGATAAACAGCGTAGCCGTTTTTCTCCAGTACCTGTTTGAATGTCTTTAAGATAATTTCATCATCATCCACTACCAGAATTTTGATCTCTTTTTCGCAGGTGAGGGTTACAGGGACCGGCAGGTTGTATTCCTTCAGGAATGCCAGCAAGTCCTTGGCCAGGACTCTGTTATGCCCTCCCGGAGTAATGAATGACTTTAATTTACCGGCATTTATCCACCTGGTTACTGTATTCGGATTCACTTCCAGAATCCTGGAAATATCGAACGTAGTAAAAGTCTTGATCCTCAATGTCTATCCTTTAGCCACATCATCTCTAGCTGCCATTTTCAATCAAGTGTTTAACGTCGGTTTGAAGATTGATACTATGTGGTTATTAGAACAATACTAAATTTAATAACAATAGTCAAGATAAATGCATTTTATCGATCTGTGAGACAAGATATTCACTCAGCTGCTCAAACCTTTGCCTGTCCTTATGATAAGACGGCAGGAGGAGCTGGTAATCTCTGACTTTCCGGATGCTTTTGATCTCTATTATCTTGAAGTTTTTCGATAATTTACTGATCAGGTCGTGCAGGGCACCGATGAAAAGGATCCCAGTTTCATCCTGGCCCAGAGTTTCCTCGATTCTCTGGATTATGTAATTATCTCTTTTTTTCAGCAGCCTGCTTTTGACGATTTTATATTTCAGGAAAGCATACAATTTCCTGCAGATGGATTCCGCCCTGGTCAATTCCATCAATCTGTCGTATTCTGCTTTGACTAATTTCAAGTCTTCAGTTTTAACTAAAACAGCTCCTCTTTTCAGGAGTTTCGAAACCACTGCATAATTCCTGCTGCCTGATTTAAGGCTTTCTTCGACAATTTTCATCCCCATTTCGCCGTCAGCAATCATGCCATCCTGGTATATTTTCAATCCGGCAGGATCCAGAGTGTCAAAATAATCAGTGATTACATCCCAGAAGCCTTCAACTGTACTCTGATGTTTAACCCAGAAATCTTCCCCCAGGTCTGCGATCCCGCGCCTGGTTACATCGCCCGCCAGAGAGCCGAGATCGGCACTGGTGTGAATTATCGGGACATAAATCAATGTTCTCATTGAGCCTCTCTATGAGTTGTTTATCTTTTTTTCCAATTTTGTCAATCTCTTTTTCAGTTCGGAATTTTCTTTCTTGATCTCTTTATTCTTTGATTTTGTTGATAGATAAGCATCTTCCTGCCACCAGTTTATTCCCATCTCCAGCGCCTTATCCACTGAAGCAACCAGCAGCCTGATTTTGATGGTGAGCAGATCGATATCTGCAATCTGAATCTTGATGTCTCCTGCAATCACGATTCCCTTATCTAAAACACGCTCTAAAATATCCGCCAGATTCGTGGCATTCACTGCATGCGTCATTTGTTCAGACATCTAAAAAATCTCCTTACATCAGATTTCCAAGCGGACCCAGGTCCAGATTCAATTCTTCATCCTCAAGCCCGAAAATCAGCTGAATTTCCTTGATCTTTTTCTTAACAGCTTTGAGGCTCAGACCCAATTTTTGAATTTCAGGATTGGACAGTGTTCCTTTTTTAACTCTGCGGAAAGCTTCTTTTTCCATCAATTTTCTGATCAGTTCTACAATCGTCAAAACCAGCTTGGCTAAACCCTGCTCCGCCTTTCTGGGACTGCCCAAATCAATCATGCTAGGAATGTTTTCTTCGGTCTTTCTGATTTCGTTCTGCAGGTTTTCTATATATTCCAGGTCCGCTGGAGTGAATTCATTCTGATCACTGTAATTTTTACCGGATATTTCTTCAGCTTTGGAGACTGAGGTCAAAATAAGCCGCAGCCCTAAAAAAACAAGGTCTACATCTGCCATTCTCAGTACAATATCTCCATTGATGACCGCTCCAACCTCTAAAACTTTATCTATGGCATCCACTAAAGTGACGTTTTTGTTTTCATGGCATGTCTCGTTCCTATACATGATTTAGTCCTTTCTCAGTGGGCTGTATCATAAATTTTGAATGTTGAATTTTAAATTGCGGATTTTACATATCATCTTGATTCCTTCCTCCATTCAACATTTAACATTTAAAATTAAAAATTGTGTTCCTAATAATTGGTGAAATTATAAGCAGGCCAGGGACCGCTGGATTCAAGATAAATTCCATCCGCCTGAATCTCCCTGTTTAATCTTCGCAGATCTTTTTTAAAAATTTCCACATCTGCTTCAGGAATCAGACAGGCTGAATTCAGCACCATCGGCTCCCGTCTTCCAGTCAGCTCTTTCCCTAAAACATTAATTTTAACTATCTGAGGAATCTGTTTTTTCAGGTTTTCGTAAAGACTTTCCGCAATCCTGGTTAATTCCTGATCCAGTACTTCGGAAACTGCCTGATTCAATTCCTCTTCCATAAAAAAAGCAGTTCCTTCAGGTAAATCAGCCATATTTTTCTCGGCTTCCCTGATGGTTTCATTGTTTTTTCTGATCAGCTGCTCGAATTTCTTTCTGTCTTTCAGATATGCCTTGACCGACCACTCCTGCTTGCCGCGAGTAATTTCCAGGACTTTTTTGATCAGAGGATAATCCTGGTCCAGGGCTTCTTTCAAGCCGGCTTCCTCTTTGAAAATCGTTCCGAATTTCATGGGTATCAGATTTAATAACTTGCCGTTACAGTTCATCGCGGCTTCGATGATCATTTCGTGGGCAACTGCTTTTTCCTTGATCCAGGCCAGGTTCTCCAGGGCCTTGGTCCGGATCTCGGGCCCGAATTGCTCGAGAGACACTCTGCTGACTGCTACTTCCAGATCGCGATGGCTGATGATTTTGACATCTTCAGATCCGCCAATGCCTGAGCCGGAAATTTCAGCAGCTTCTCCGCTTTTTTCTCTGATGCAATAGACGTACAATCCTTCCACCGCTATTTTTCCTCCTGCCCTTCAGTACCCTTAAGACCGTATGAATCTACTTCCAGGTTCTCGTTCAGCTTGACCAGATAAACATTCCTGTCCTGGACTTTAGTGGACAGTCCCAGGGCCTTGATGAATGAGCTTTCCTCATAAACCTCTGCCTCTACATTCCAGTCAGTACCATTTTTCGCCATCCTGATCACTTTCGCATCCCTTGCTCCAATGGTCTTTTTCAGAAACTCGACGACTGCTTTTCTGGCATCTCCGATGTTGGTCATTTTACATACCCTCCTTTAATTTCCTGATTTCATCCAGGCGCTCCAGCAGCTCTGTTTCCAGCCTGGTGTATTCACTCTCGCTGATTCTGTCCAGTTCAAAGTTCATCTGCAGTTCCATCAGTTTCTCTTTCAAAAGTCCTTCATCGGAAAATTCCCTGTCAGCTGCCTCCCCGATCTTGTCTCCCAGCCAGATCAGGCCCTTCAGCGGGGCCACCAGGATATCGTCAATTAAAAACATTTCTAATCTCCCGCCGTACGAATCACCACATTTACGAAATTAAATGGCGGGAGATTTCCGGTATACTTGAATTTCAATCTTGCACTTTCTTTTTCCGACAGTTCCTGGACATTCCGGTCAAATTCAGCTTCCCTTTCTTTTTCGATCAGGAAAGCGGCGTTGATGATCATCAGCTCCCCATAGCTGTTGTTGACTTTTACCTCTTGCGCAATCGGCGAAAGGGTATTGATGATCTCTTCTTTACAGGCGTTTTTCTCTTTCTGCAGCGCTGCTTCAACCATTTTCCCGATTTCCATCCTCTGAAAGTAAGTCTTGGCCAGGGGTTCGGCAGAAATTGCAGACTTCAACTTCCTGATATCTTCGCTTTTTTCCAGGATTTCTTTGTAGATCAGGTCATCCTTAAATATCACCTTTAAGCCGAGCTCTTTTTTGCCCTCGATTTTTTTCAGCAGTTCGACAAACTTATCATGTTCTTTTGCCAGGATTTTTTTCAGCTTGTCTGCGCTTTCTGCAATCGTGTTGAATCTGACAGGCAGTACGGCGCGTTCCTTCATTACTTCCTCAATCGCCCTTTCATAGGTAAGCACATTTTCCCGGGAAACAGGATAAGTCTTGATCGGCGAGTTGCTGACTACAGCTGAAACATCGTTAAAAACGACTGTGTGCAGCTCGTCGCCTCTTCCGCCGATCCCCAAAGGGCCAAAGGACTGTACTCCGCTGGACGCGATGATGCAGTAAATGTACTTGCCTTCCTTGCAGGAGTCTTCCATTATTTCTCCCATTCCTCAGGATAAATCACGATGTTCACAAAATTGAAGATCGGCAAAGGCCCCACATACAAGAACTTTGTCCGCTCCTGATACTTTTCGCTCAGTTCGTCCATGATGTTGTCGAACTCCTTTTCCCTGCCTTTGCCCACCAGGAAAGCCGCATTGATGAACATCTCGTCGCCGATGGGTTGATTGAGCCTGTAATCAGTGGCTGCAATCCTCAAGGTATCCACAACGTTTTCCGCTTCTTTTCTTTTCTTGATCGAAAGAGCCTTTTCCACTTTCTTGCCCACTTCCAGTTTGGCCTGGTTGCTTTTCAGATTGGTGCTCTCGATCTCTTCCTTGGCTTTTTTAATCACTTTGTTCTCATCGATGATTTCCTGATAGATTATGCCCATGTCCTTCCAGACGCCTTTGACGCCAAGCTCTATCTTGTGGTCAGCCTCCATCAATGCGGTCTTGAACTCCCGGTATCTTCTGTCCAGAAGATTCCTGATCTCTTCCGCGTCAGATGCGATGGTCCCGAATCTGACCGGCAGCACAGCGCCGAATTCCTTCATCACTTCTTCAATCACCCGCTCATGTGTAAGGATATTTTCCCTTCCTACGACAAATTTAATCAGTGGGTGACTGCTCACGACCATGCTCAGGTCATTGTAATTTATTGTCAGAACGTCATCCCCTCTTCCGCCGACACCGATCGGTCCGAAATTCCGCTCCTGGGACGTGGCGATAATGCAATAAATATATTTCCCTTCTTTTTCCATTATTCTCTCACCCTTATCAGCATAGTGTTCTCTTTGAACATTTCCCGGCACAGGGGGATCTGGTCCTGATGCTCCTGTTCCAGCGCAATGCAATAGGTGGAGATTATCTTGTATGCTTTGTTCACTTCATTGAATTCCGCGACTGCACAGGACTCCCCCGGATTCTTGTCCGGATGAGTGGAAAACGCCTGTTTCTGATAGGCTTTTTTCAGCTCATCCCTGTTCGAAACATCGTTGGAAATCCCAAGTCTTTTCTTTGCCCAGTCGATTTCCTCGAATTGCATTTTTTTTACTTCAAGGGTGAAGAAACTGTATGGCGGCAGCGGTCCCACGCATCTGAAATTCAATTTATCCCCGAATTCGGCATTTAAAGTTTCCACTTTCTGATCAAAACTTTCCCGTTTTTCTTTATCAATCAGGAATGCGATGTTGATCACCATCTCGTCATTCATAAGCTCATGGGTCTTGATATCCACGGAAAATAATTTTAAATCATCCAGAATTTTACCGGCGACCAGTTCTTTTTTCCCATTGAGAGCTTTTCCAACCATGAAACCCATCTTCATCTGGTCATCAACTGTGATCCCTTTGGGATTGGTCAGCAGTTTCTCTTTATATTCTTTGATTTCCCTGTCTTCCCCCGCTTCTTTAATCACTGAACTGAAATCATTCCAGCGGGCCACGACATCAATCTCAACTTTATCGCTGATTCTTTGAAAAATCTCTTTTGTGATGCCGTATCCCTTGGACAGGATATCCCTGACTTCCGCCTCATCCTGAGCGAAAGTACCCAGTTTCATGGGAATAACTGCTGCATGTGAATTCAGGACTCGTTCGATCACAGTTTGATGGCACACCAGCAGCCTGGCCAGGATCTCTGTCCTCATGTGCGTGTAATCGACTATTTCAGAGGCTGAAACCAGAGCTGAGATATCCTGATATGAAACTGTATGCACTCCCCGCCCGAATTTACTTTTCCCCGGCGTTTTTGGAAGAACTCCTCCCGCATCGGAAGCTGAGTCTCCGGGATTGGCAAACTGCAGATCTGCAGCAGAATTTACTATTCCATAGATGTAAACTCCCATCTTTTTCATATCAAGCTCCTTTCCTGATTGCGTTTTTGGTAATCATCAGCCCTAATGCTTCTGCAAAGTGCTGTTTCGTAATCTTAAGTTCGGATTTCGGATTTTCCAGATATTCCCTGATCGCCAGCATTGAAGCTTTCCTGCAGATAAATTCGATATCAGCTCCGACTCTTCCTTCGGTCTGTAAGCTTAATTCTTTGAAATCCACATCAGAGAGAGGTTTATTTTTAGTGTGAATTTTGAAAATCTCCTCCCGCGTTTTCTGATCGGGTTTCGGCAGCTCAAACAAAATGTCGAATCTGCCGCTGCGCAGGATTGCGGAATCGACCAGATCAAGCCTGTTGGTGGCAGCCAGGACCATCACCCCTTTCAATTCCTCGATCCCGTCCATCTCAGTCAGGAACTGGCTGATCACCCGTTCAGTGACATGGGCGTCAGTGGAACTCGAACCGCGCATGGGCACCACACTGTCGATCTCGTCGAAGAAAAGCAGCGAAGGCGAAGCCTGTTTCGCAGTCCTGAAGATATCCCGGATCGCCTTTTCGCTTTCACCTACAAATTTGGAGATCAGGGAAGGGCCTTTCACTGAAATGAAGTTGACGCCGCTTTCATTGGCTATGGCTTTTGCGAGCAGCGTTTTTCCTGTGCCTGGAACTCCATACAGCAGAATGCCTTTGGGCGGATTAGTTCCCGCCTTTTTAAAAACGTCCGCATACTTGAGCGGCCATTCCACAGCTTCTTTCAGTTCCTCTTTGATGTTATCCAGGCCGCCGACATCGCTCCATTTCACGTCCGGGACTTCGACAAACACTTCCCTGATTGCCGAAGGCTCGACTTCTTTCAGGGCGTCCCTGAAATTGTCCATTGTCACTTCCAGGTCCATCAGGGTTTCATATGGAATTTCCGCCATTTCGAAGTCAATTTTGGGCAGGATCTTCCTGAGTGCGCTCATCGCAGCTTCACGCGCCAGAGCCTCCAGGTCGGCTCCCACAAATCCATGGGTGATCTCAGCCAGCTTTTCCATTTCGACATCTTCCGCTAAAGGCATGCCCCGCATATGGATCTGGAGTATCTCCAGTCTCCCTTTTTTATCAGGGATCGGGATTGATATCTCCCGGTCGAATCTGCCTGGCCTTCTCAGTGCAGGATCTATGGTATTGGGTATGTTTGTCGCCCCAATTACAATAATCTGGCCTCTGGACTCCAATCCGTCCAGAAGGGACAAGAGCTGAGCCACGACCCTCCGCTCAACCTGTTTCTCGCCGCCCATTTCTTCTCTTTTGGGGGCGATTGAATCTATCTCATCGATGAAGATGATCGCAGGTGCATGGGTCTGGGCATCTTCGAATACGCTTCGCAAACGGGCTTCGCTTTCACCATAAAATTTACCCATGATCTCAGGGCCTGAGATGTGGGTGAAGTAAGCTTCAGTCTCATTGGCCACTGCCCGGGCGATCAGAGTTTTGCCTGTGCCAGGAGGGCCGTAAAGAAAAACCCCCTTCGGCGCACAGATCCCCAGTCTCTCGAATACCTGTGGATATCGTAAGGGAAGCTCGATCATTTCCCTGATTCTTTGGATCTGGGTACCGAGCCCGCCGATATCTTCATAGGAAACCGAGGTTGCTTTTGCCTCCCCTTTTTTCGTCTCCAGCCTGATTGATGTTGCTGCATTTATCAAAACCACTCCGTCAGGACTGGTATCCATCACTTTGAAATCACACGACCTGGAACCGAAAAAATTGGTTCTGATCCTGTCACCTGCTGAAACCGGCAGTCCCTCGATCAAAGAACCGATGTATTTGGTATCATTGTCCCTCTGCTGCAGGCTGGAGATAGTCAGCGGAGCCAGGGTAATTCTGACAGCAGGATGGGCGGCAATTTTACTGATCTTTACTTTATCGTCCAGCCCGGTTTGGGCGTTCTCCCTCGAAATGCCGTCGATCTGGATGATCTTTTTACCCCTTTCATCTGCATAGCACGGCATTGCTTTCGCAGATGTCTTTCTTTTACCATTGATTTCAATAGTATCGCCTACAGCCAATCCGAGATTTTTCATGTCCTCAGGATCGATTCTGGCGATTACCCGGCCCACGTCCTTGGATAGCGCTTCTTTGACTTTTAACACAATCACTTTATCCGTTTTTAATTCTGGCGACATAAAAATTCCCCCAAATGATTTAAACACTCCAGTCCTCTGACTTCGTGAGGTTGCAAAGGCACAATGGTAAGTTTCAAGTCGGAAAACTGAACCTTGATCTGTTGGATGTATTTCTGCTGCTCTTTATGCCTTTGCTTGCAAAATTCACAATCACTTGATTCGTAATAATTATTGACTATCAATTGCTTAACCTTTATCCCATAGTTGTTTAAAGTGTTGATCAGTCTTTCAGTTTCCGAAATTGCCATCTCTTCCGGGATCGTCACTGCTACAAACTCACATTTATTCTGGTCTCTGAGCAATTTCTCAATATTCTTGACGGTTTTCTTCATTTCCATCAGAAAATCATCGCCATCGTCGGAATTGTATCTTCCGGAGAAAGTCTCAACCATGTATCTGTATTTCCAGCGCATTTTCGCTAAGACCTTGATCCATTCGTCAAGAAGTGTGGGCATAGTCAACAGCCTCAAGGCATGACCTGTAGGTGCAGTGTCCACTATGAATTTTTCGAACTGGGCCTGTTCGATCAGATCTATGATTTGTTTGAATCCCATCACCTCGTCTATCCCTGGGATCGGAAGTGCGAAAACAGCATCAATATCTTCCTGATCAAAAGCAGTGGAGGTATCAAAGATCTTCCTGATCTGTTTTTCGTATTTTTCTTTGAACTGCATCAGAACTTTTTGAGCATTTATTTCAAGGACTGACAGGCCGATCGCGCCCATTCCTTCTGTTATGTCATCTCCGGTTTCCTGCCCCAGACTGTCTGACAGAGAATGCGCGGGGTCAGTGGAAATGACCAGCACTCTGTTGCCTTCTCTGGCCAGGTGAAGACCTGTGCTGACCGCACAGGTCGTTTTTCCCACGCCGCCCTTTCCGCCGAATAAGATCAGCTGGAGAGCATTTTCTGATAACCCGGTCAATGCCATGGTTTATTCCTTCCTCAGTTCAAAGCAGTCACTTTGCAGCGTAATCAGGATTTCCTTTCAGTGCTTACCTGGATTTTTTCAGCATAATCTCCAGCATGCCGTTTTTGTAGCTTGAAGTTAAATTCCCAGGCAGTATTTTTACTGGAAGCAGAATTTCCTTATGATACTTCCGGTTGCCGTTCCGGGCTGAAATATCCAGGATATCTTCCTTTAAATCAAGCTTGATATCCTCTTGATTTACACCAGGCATCTCGGCATAGATTTTTACTTCATCAGCTTCGTCAAAAACATCGGTGATCGGCTCTCTTTCCTCTTCCACCTTAGGTCCCTGTGGAGTTTTTTTGATGTTGCCGAACGGCTCGACTACTTGTTTCCCGCCGATAGCGGTCTTGATGGAAAAGCCGAATACGCCTTTCATGCCTTCCTTGAGCTGGCTGAGGTCAAGCTCCCCTTCTTTTCTGATTTCTCCGCCTGAACTTTTTAAGCCTTCAGCCAGATCCACCAGTTTTTCAATCCCCTTGAATAAACCTCCGATGCCAAAATCAAAGTTTTCCACTTCCTTTTTTTTCTTTTCTCTTGCCATTCTGATTCCCCTTTCCGGTGATTAATACTTCAAAGAAAACGTTTTCAACGGCTTGGCCGGAACATTTCCAGCCATGTTTAAAGTCCTGGGCTTTTGCTTTTCGAAAATTTCTTTCTGCAATTTCTCGATCCAGTTGTGGATGGTATCCAGACGTCTGCGGATCGCGTTTCTTCTTTTATCCAGCGAAAAAGCCTCTTTCTCCAGTCTGTCTTTCTCCCGTGCCAAAGTATACAATTCTAAAAAGGCGGATCTTTGAACCTTGGGCACGCATCTCCCGCCTATCGTCTGCATGCTTTTGATGTCCCTGATATCAGTTAACTGCTGGATTCTCTTCATCCGGTTTACTCCCTCTGGTATGTTTCTCGACCAGATCCTTGACTATGTCTTTCACCCTGCTTTGATTGGTTTTAGAGCCGACCCTGCTTGTTTCTGAGGCCAGGATATCCTGGCAGACCTGCAAAAAAGCTCCGTTGGGTTTCGCTCTAGAAGCGCCCTGGATCTTGAATGTTTTGGCAATCATGATGCTGCCGCGGATCGTGGGTGAGAATTCGCACTTCCCGGATTCCCTTAAACCCCTTACGATATTCACTATCATCTCTGTGTCTGCTCTGGAAAGTTTGGATTTTGATTGAGTGATGGCTACCTCTGTCTCGTAATCGAAATGATCCAGGTCCATGGTTATCATCCTGTCCCTTAACGCATCCTGGCTCCTGTGGACTCCGGCGTATTCCTCGGGATTGGAGGTAAAGATGGAGGTGAAGTCAGGATCAACCCTCAGGTACTGTTCTTCGCTGCCTCTTCCGACAGGCAGATCCATCATCTTCTCCTGCAGAATCGAAAGCAGAATATTGTTTGCCTCAGGCCTGGAGCGGGTGAATTCATCATAGATCAATGTGAATCCGTATTTGCATGCTACAGTCAGACGATTGTCCACCCAGCGCTTGACCATGTCTTCATCGGTTTTCACAACCCGTGAGACATACCTGTCCACGACTTTCCTGAGCCTGTAGCCATATTCTCCACCGACAAGGTTGGAAGTCGTGAATTCCTCGTCCCCGTGGATCATCACCACAGGTCTGTTGACTTTGCTTGCCACATGCATGGCAAGTGTAGTCTTGCCTGTACCTGAGATCCCTCTGAAATGGACTGGAAAACCAGCCTTGATATATGAAAGGGATCTCTCTGTGACGGCTTTGATGTATTTAGTTTCTACAAAATCAGGCATCGGACTGGCCTCAAGCACTGTAATCATCTCATCAATCATTTTCCTCACCTCTTTCCAGGTTTATTGATATTCTCATCTTTGACAGGAACCTGTCTTCCTACTCAGGGAAATATAGATTCTCCTCTTTCCTGACCTTGCCTTCATCCAGAAGTTTTTTGGCTACCTGGCCGAGCCTGGCCCGCATCACTCCAAGTTTAGTTTCCATATCTCCTACACTGATACCCTTGTGATGCTTGCTGATCAGCTTCAGAACCGTGCCGTGCAGGTCACTTCCGGTTTCCCTGGCTTCCACCTTTTCTTCCACAGACTCTTTTACTGTTGAGGCTTTTTCTACGGCAGGTTTAGGCGCTGAAACTGCTTTTCTGGTTTTGATGGAAGCAGTATCCCGATTCTGCCAGGCTTCTTTAGCTTTTTTCATGTCAGCACTATATTCACCTACCAGTTTCCTGGCATTTTTCCGGAGCTCTTTCGTGTGATTCGCGATCTCCCTGACATTTTTCGCCAGATCATTTTTTAAATTTTCAGACATCTGGACATGAGCTTCCTTGAACTCTTTCACTTTCTGATTGGCTGAGGTTTTAATTTCCTCTACTTCTTTGGAAAGATTTTTCACAAAGTCCGCCATTTTTTTTGCCTGCTCCTCGCTCATATCTTTGCGATTCGTCTTGAATTCAGTCAGCATGGACTCAACATTTTTGGACAGAGTCCCGGCGAAATCGGAAAGATTCTTGGCCTGCTCCTCAGCCATTTTTTCCCGATCCTTTGAAAAGTCCTTTACAGTGTCCCTGGCTTTACTCAAAATCGTACGGGTGTCGGAGAGTATTCCGACAAGTGTTTTTGTCCGTTCCTGTTTGGAACTGGCGATGTTTTCGGCGATACCTTTCATGCTTTCAGAGATTCCCATTTTGTTCCTCCTTGTTCGTGATTGAATTATTAGCTCTTCCTGGTCCGAAACTTTTCTTTAAGTCTCTATATGGCTGACCTCCGTTGAATTTTTTATTCGTCCAAGCAGTATGTCTACTTCTTTTCTTCTTTCTTTCCTGCGAGCCAGCCGCTCTTTATGCTGAACCATGAACTCGCGGAACATTTCCTTGAGATCCTTGATCCGAAGCTGATTTCCCTTGATTAAAAGTTCCTTAAGTTTTTTTGCCATCTCCTGCTGCTCTTTCTGAAATTCCTTCAACTTGGAATTGGCTTCTTCTTTCCTGAAATCCTGACTGGCCAGGATCTCTTTGATCATTTCCTGAAATTTCTTGACCCTCTGCAGATCGCCTTTGACAAGGGCGGCTTTAAATTCAGCCAGATTCTCCCTCAGAGTACGCGACATTTCCCGCTGCTGATTAAGATAGCTTTTTAATAAATTCTTGACTTCAGTTTCCAGCTCTTCCTGGGCGGAGATTACATTGTGCGTTATTTTGTCAAAGTCTTTTTTTCTCAAGTGCTCGTTCTGGGCAAGGATGTTCCGCAACTCAGTCTTGATTTTTTGACCCTCTTCCTTATCTTCAAGAAAGGCTTCCTGAAAATTGTCAAAAATCTGGGTGTTGTCGAAAACCGCTCCTACGCTGTCGATCTTTTCTTCATAAAATGAAATGACGTTCTCAGCTGCGTTCTTCAGATCCGTTACTTCCGGTCTCATAAATACTCCGCTTCGGGAAGGAACTTCTTGGCGAATCATGCTCTGGTCCTGCTTGGGATGTGAGGATGACCCGGCAAGCTCCCCCCTGATGTCAGTTTATGCTGCTGTTGCAGTTAAGCCGATGGCTTCCGCATACTTCAGGTAAGTTTCGACTGATGCCACTACGACTCTGGCTTCAATCGCAAGGATCTCGATGCCGACAAGTGATACTCTCACCCATGCATCAACTACCACGCCCTTGTCAAGAATCCTGTCAATAACCTCGACCAGACTGCTGGAACCGATTGCTTTTTCGACTGCCATTTGTGTCTCCTTGTTAGATTTTTCTTACGGACTGTTGCATCTTACTGATGCTGCAGTCCGTTAGTGCGCGATCCTTACGCCGCTGTCGCCGTCAGGCCGATGGCTTCCGCATACTTCAGGTAAGTTTCGACTGATGCCACTACGACCCTGGCTTCAATCGCGAGGATCTCGATGCCGACCAGCGAGACTCTGACCCAGGCGTCAACTACAACGCCCTTGTCAAGAATCCTGTCGATAACCTCGACCAGACTGCTGGAACCGATTGCTTTTTCGACTGCCATGTTTTTCACCTCCCTTCACTGAGATTGTCAGGAATTTCGATCCTGTTCACTTGAAAAACGAACCGACTTTTTTCACCAGTTCACTGGTTACAACGGGTTTTACCATTAAATCATCCGCACCTGAGGCAAGCATTTTGCGGATATTCTCCTCTGTGTCATAACCAGTGATCCCAAGTATCTTTATTTTTTTATGCTTTTCTTTGATCATTTTGCAGACGTCGTAGCCATTGATCCCTGGAAGCATGATGTCCAAAATTACCAGGCCCGGTTCAAAATCGCTGACTGCTTCCCCGGCCTGGAATCCATCCTTGGCGATAAATACTTTGTATTTTCTTCTTCCTTCCAAAATCTTTTTGATCAGCTTTGAAACAACTTCATCATCATCAACGACCAGAATTTTCTTTTCGTGGTTCAAGGAATCAGGGATCGGCATATCATACTTTTTTAAGAATTCCAGCAGATTTTTATCTGAAACTCGTTTATGGCTGCCTGGAGTGTTGAATGCTTTTAATTTTCCTTCGTTTATCCATCTGGATACAGTGCTTGGATGAACTTCAAGGATCTTTGAAATATCAAAAGTAGTGAAAGTCTTGTTTCTAATTGTTTTGCCCGTTTGTTTCGTTAGCAGACTTAGCATACATTGTTAGTTATATCTTGATTGCAGTTTATGCATCGTTTGCTGATTTAACTATAGCACGAAAAGTTGTCAAGTCAAATCCTTTTTTTTAGATTTTCCCTGACCTGATACTAAGGTGATAATCTGTAATTAAAAATCCCGGGTATCCCTGTGAAATCCGCCATTGGCATGATTCCAGACCCTGAAATTCAAGCACAGCCTCAGCTGTTTTTGATCAGCCTTGAAAAGGAGTTTTCTCTTGACTATTGTTTGGATTATTGAAATGTCCGATCATTAAATCCATCGGATTCAGTGTTCGTTCTAAAAAGATTTTTTCCTGTTTCCGGCTGCCCGGCTGGGAACAAGGTATTGAGCGCTTTCTGCATTTCAGTTAAAGTGATTGGTTTAGGCAGGCTGAGATCTGCAGCGCACGACTCCTTCTTCTTTTTAAGGCTCGGATCGAATCCGCTGAACAGGATCACTTTGAGCCCTGGACAGATCTTTTTGGCTTCTTCGGCAAGCTCAGTGCCGCTCATGCCAGGCATGCCGTCATCTGTGATCAGAAGGTCAGGCCTGTATCTGAGCATTGATTCCAGTGCTTCCTTAGCCAGGCTGTAAGTGCGCACCTTGTGGCCGTCTGAGAGAAGCATGAGGGACAAGGCCTGCAGAGCCCGCAGATCGTCTTCCACTGCAACGATCGAGAGGGTCCTGCCTGCAGCTCCTGTTTCCGGCTTATCCGATCCTTCCCGACTTTTCGCGGCAGACAGAAGGATCGAGACTGCAGTGCCTTTGCCTGGCTCGGACTTCACACTCACCCTGCCATTGTGCCTTTCCACTATCTCCTTCACCATGCTCATGCCCAGGCCTGTCCCGTTCTCACCCTTGGTGGTGAAAAAGGGCTCGAATAACTGAGCAAGTGTTTCGCTGTCCATGCCTGTGCCTGTGTCTGAAACTTCGATCAGGACATTCTCTCCTTCCGGAACCATGCGCAGAGTCACTTCCCCGCCTTCCCTGCAGGCGTCCACTGAATTGAAGATCAGGTTTAGCAGGATCTCCTTGAGCTGGCTCTCAATGCCTGCCACCAGCGGCACGTCCTGGATTTCGGAGTGCAGGGAGAGTTCCCGACCTCCCACATAGGATTCAAGGGCAAACCTGGGCTGTACGAGCTTGACCACTTCCCTGGCCATCATTTTCAGGCTGACAAGCTGGGGCGCAGCATTCTCATCCTGCTTGCGGTAGAACTCGCGCATGCGTGTGACCAGGACTGCAGCATCACCTGCTGCGTTGAGGATCACTTCAGTATTTTCCCCGATCCGCCTGTCATTGTACTTTTTGGCATTGTAATCATGAAGTGACTCTGCATAACCGATGATAGTGGAGAGAATATTGTTGAAATCATGGGCGATTCCGCCTGCCATCTGGCCAAGGGAAAACAGGCGCTCCCTGTTCTGGGCCTCGGCCTGAGCCTTTTTCAGGGCACCTGTCTTGGCTGAGAGTTCAGCGGTTTTCCGGATCACCTGGCGACTCTGAAAATAGGAATACACAGCCAGTGCGATTAAAAAACAGAAAACCACGAAAAGCAGAGATCTGAATCTGTTCGAGACAAGCGGCACCTGAGCGCGGTCAGTCCATTTGCGTAATGCCTTGTAATATGCAGAGTCAGGATCCTGCTGAAGTTCCTTGAGGCAGCGGTCCATGCTGACGATCAGGTCTGCATGCCTGCCTTTTGTATAGGCGAAATGCAGGCGTGTGGGATTGAAGATCACAGGTGTTTCCCTGATCTGTCCGGCCAAATCCCCGGAAGGGATGAAATAGCGGTTGAAAATCGCAAAATCAACTTTCCCTTCAGCCAGTGCTGATACGAGCAGCGGATAATCGTCCAGCCCGATGACTTCAGGGTTGATCCCGAAATCGCGGCTCATGTTCACGAACATGTCCTGCTGTACGGATTGCGCCAGCACTCCGATCCTGTGGCAGTTCAGGTCAAGGATGGAAGTGACAGGTTCTTTCCTTCTGGAGTACACCTGGAACCAGTCTGACAGTACCGGTACGGCACCGAAATCATACAGCTGGGCCCGGGCTTCCGTATAGCACACATCAGGCATGATGTCGATTTCGCCGCTTGAGAGCCGGCCGAGCCCCTGCGGCCAGTTGCCGTATACATATTCGATCTGCAGATGTTCTCTGGCAGCGATGTCTGCGAGTATGTCCGCGAAGATCCCGGCAGCCTGTCCTTTTTCATCGCGGAAAATCTTGGGTTTGTTATCGTAAAGCCCTATTTTCAAGGTATCTGCATAAGCTGAGACGAGCGTAAAAAAAAGGACAAGAGCCAGAACAAGTTCTTTATGGGTAAAATGGAAATTGTGTTTGATCATTCCTGCTCCTTTTTCAGCCTCTGCGGTCACGGATCTGACAGCGGGTGATTTTTCTCATTTTATCCAAATATTGTAAATAAGTCCATCTTAGAAAAAAACAAAGTGTGGCACTTCTCAAAAAAATACAATCAACTTGTCTAAATTATATAACTTGACAATTAAATCAAGTCCTGGTATTTAAACAAGCATGAGGTACAAATCTGAGCATATTTCGATGATGTCTAAAATCCCCGAGACTTTTGCTGCTATTTTAGGGGTCACAAACGAACAATTAGATTTTCATAGAACCGAAAGTATTTCAAGCGATTTAACACTTAAAGCACTCGGAATGACTTTTCAAGTGAATTTTATCATAAATACAAGTGCCGCAAATATAAACTCCACTATTCAATATCTCCAGCAGCATCAAATTGTCAATGGGAAATCGGATAAATATCCACTTATAGCAGCAGCATACATGGGCGAAGTTGGACGTAAGGTCTGTGAGCAAAACAATATAGGGTGGTTTGACCTCAGCGGCAATGCGCATATAATTGCCCCAAAACTCAGAATCATCATCTCTGGAAATCGAAATCAATTTCTTAACCAGGGAAGGCCTGCAAATCTATTCGCCCCGAAAAGTTCCAGGGTAACCAGATGGCTGCTTCTCCACCATGAAAAATCATTCACGCAACGTGAAATTTCCCGTGCTACATATCTGGATGAAGGCTTTGTGAGCAGAATCGTGACACGTCTATTGAAGGATGGTTATCTGCAGAGAAATAATGAATCTGCTGTAAAACCAAAAGATCCGGAATTATTACTGTCTTCGTGGAGGGAATCCTATAAGCTTGATAAGCACATTATCATTCGAGGTCATGCGCCAGCACGCTCCGGGGATGAACTTCTAAAAAAAATAGCTGAAATCTCTGTTGCGAACAATGCAAAGTATGCCGCTACGGGACTGGCGGCAGCTTGGGCATATACAAAATTCTCTGGATTCAGGATATGTTCTATTTACGTGGAAAAAGAACCCGATCAAACGTTTTATGAAAAAATCGGTTTTCGTAAGGACCCACGTGGCGCTAATCTGTGGTTGCTTATTCCAAACGATACCGAAGTTTTCTTGGGTGAAAAAAAAATGGAAGACATTAACTGCGTACATCCATTACAAGTTTATCTTGACTTAAAGGCGCATCCTGAAAGATCAGAAGAAGTGGCGAGCGAATTGAAAAACAGATTCCTGAATTGGAAAAATAATGCTTAATAAACCCGCGCTTGCTTCTGAATATAAACTCGAACAATTTGAACTAGTAAAACAAACTTGCTTACATGTTGCTACCAAACTCGGAAATTTAATGGATGAAGTAGTAGTCGTGGGAGGATTGGTCCCCTCTTTGTTAATCGACCAAGACAGACTTCCAACAGGTGCGGAAACGCATGCCGGTACAATTGATCTTGATATCGGTTTGTCATTAGCATTGTTCAAAAAAGAATTGTATAAAACTTTTTCAGAGAACTTACGTGATAACGGTTTTAAACCGGATAAAAATCCTAATGGTCGTAAAACTTCCCAGAGATGGCGCGCGCCTGGATCAATACCTGTAACCGTAGATTTTCTAATTCAACCTGACTCCGAATTTGATAAAATCCCCGGAAGTGGTGTAAAAAAAGCAGTCTGAAAATATAATAGCCATCGGAAACTCCAAAATTTCCACGACCAAGTTTCAATAAAGGAGCAAACCGATGGCCAAAAAAACTATAGCGTTG